>NZ_WIJO01000029.1:0-23038 GCF_009496205.1 Streptococcus mitis | reverse complement strand
GATGACATAAAGGATCTTGATACGGATGTACAGTCTTTAGGGCTTGGGAGGGATAAACTACAGTCTCGTTCAGGACTAAATTCTGCGAAAGTAGTAGATTCTCAGTTTGTGACAGCTTTGAATTATGTCAATGTTAATTAAAAAAGCCATTTATGTTATACTATAAGGTAATTGAGGTTAGTTGCTTTATAGAATAATATAAGGAGGTGTGTCTATGAATAAGCGTAAAAAATGGGGTATTATTGCTTTAGTAATTTGTATCATAGGAGGAATTGTAATGTTTAGTTTGAATCATCAAAAAGAAAAAACGTTGGAAGAAAAGATGAGGATCGAGCAGGATAGGGTAGCAAAGTTTTTAGTAAGTAACTATGATTTAGCTGATGGACAAAAGATTAAGAGAGTGGAGTTTGTTGAATTTCAAAAAAATGAAAGTACGGGGAGTTGGAGGATTACTGCTAAAGTAAATGGTCAATATAATATATCTGTCAAAATAGATTCTCTCAATGAGAATGAGAAAATAAGAAGTTCCAATTATTCACCGACAGACTTCACAAAGAGAGAAAACAAAGAAGAAGCTGGATATGATATAGCAGTAAAAATTATCTACTTAGAGGAGAGATAACTATATGGTTACAGAAGAAGATTATAGATATATAGTAGACGATGTTTACGATGTTGACTCTGGTAAGGTGAGTAATCCTATTCAGGAGGGACGATTAGTTGCAAACGATCGGTTAAAAGTAATCTCTAAACCTATAGACAACACCTCTAACGGTATGCAGGCGATGGCGGTTGCTCCTGTGGATAAAAATGGGAATGTGGATTATAGCCATGTAGTGATTGCCTATGCTGGGACGAATAGTTCGGATATAAAGGATTTTGGTACGGATGTACAGTCTTTATGGCTTGGGAGGGATAAACTACAGTCTCGTTCAGGACTAAATTCTGCGAAAGTAGTAGATTCTCAGTTTGTGACAGCGCTGGATTATACCAAGGTTAAGTAAAATAGCTGTTTATGTTATGCTATAAGGTAATTAAGACCAAGTTGTTTTATAGAATAATATAAGGAGGTGTGTCAATGAATAAGCGTAAAAAATGGGGTATTATTACTTTAGTAATCTGTATTATAGGAGGAATTGTAATGTTTAGTTTGAATCACCAAAAAGAAAAAACTCTGGAAGAGAAAATGAGAATCGAACAGGATAGGATGGCGTTATACTTAGTTAGTCATTATGAAAAGGTTGAGAAGATTGAGTTTACAAGTTTTCAACAGAATAAATTAACAGGAACTTGGAATTCTAATGCCATTGTCAATGACGAAATATTTGTCACTTTTTCTGTTCAAAACTTGATGACAGAGGATGAAATAGGTTTTGGACAGCATATTAGTCAAAGTAATGGGAATAAATTAATAGAAAGAGATAATCCGGAAGTAATAAATAGCGATTCACTTATGTCAAATATAACAGTTATTTATTGGGTGAGATAATATGATTACGGATAAAAGTTTTAATTACTTAGTTGACCAAGTATATGAAGTTGATAAAAATAAAAATTCAACTCCATGGAAAGCAGGAGATGAGTTAAGAAAGGATTCTCAAACTTTTCGAGTTCTTAGTACAAAAGACAACACCTCTAACGGTATGCAAGCTATGGCAGTTGCTCCTGTAGATAAAAATGGGAATGTGGATTATAGCCATGTAGTGATTGCCTATGCAGGGACGAATAAAGATGATCGACTTGACATCCAAACAGATATCCAATCAATAGGATTTGGTGATAGACAGGTGTTGTCGGATTTGAAAACAAAGACATTTAGAAAATCTCAATTTCAAACGGCTCTGAGTTTTGCGGAAGAAATCGAAAAAACTTATCCCTCTGCTAAAATCACAACTGCGGGGCATTCGCTTGGAGAGTCTCTGGCTATGTATGTCGCTTTAAAGCGAGGTTATGCCAATATAGGGTATAATGGGCCAGATATTCATAACTTGATTTCGAAAGAAGAAATCAAGCACATGCAAGAACATCCAGAACAATTTCGCAATTACCGTCATAAGTATGATGTTATTGGTAATATTACGGGAAATACGACTCAAACAGCTATCTATCCCTATATCTATCCTGCAAAAGATAACTGGGGTGACAAGTTAGAATATCATAACTTGTCCCAGTGGCGATTTGATGAGAATGGCCAGTTAGTTGATTTGGATGGAAAACGAGTTACGAATCTCAAAGTAACGGCGCTAGCAGAAGCAACAGCAGGTATGTACCGCTACCAAAAAATCAAAAGCTACCTCTCGGCAGATGGCTTGTCAAGTAGGGAAGAGATATACTTGGATAGCTTGCAGGGAATGGCTCTAGGGGAAGGAATGGCTAATGCGGCTCGAGCTGGTGCAGACGACATCAAGCACCTTCAAGAGGAGGTGGTGTCCAAAGCACAAGAACTATGGAATCAGCTTGATTTTAGTAGTTTCCGATACCTGAGTTATGATGAAGTCCTATCGACTTTTGCGTCTGCGGGTGTGACTCAGGCTACGATTGTCGGTTCAGTTGAGCAAGATTTTGAGCAAATGAATCAAAAGGCTGAAAAACTAGCCACAGAGTTTGATACCCTTAACCAACAGATTATCCAAGTCATTGAGAATAAACTAGCTACAGATAAGGAATTGGCAGGAGAATTTAGAAAATGGAACAGTCGGATTTAGTCTTCCAAAAGTTAAAAGAAAAAGAAAAAGAGTATCATGATTTGGAAGATGAATATCTAAAGCAGAAAGCAACGTTTACAAATCAACGCAATGAACTCTATGAACGTCGAGACCGCCTTGCCCGAATCGTAGAAGACGAAGCTGGTAAGATGACTGCTTTTCTTCAAAAAGGACAATATAGTTACCAAGATGGAGAACAGTTTTATAGGAGTTTACAACAATTGATGGAGGATTCTCAGTTTGCGTGTAGGCGTAGAGAAGATGAATTGCAGTATCAAGAGGATTTGTTAAACAGAGATTATCGTAAGAAGCAAGATGAGTTAGAACAGACAATCGGAGATTTAAGGAGGTCATATGCTCGCGCCGTTAAATGAATATTATACAGATGAAGAATATGAATTTGCTTTACGTCAGATGTATCGTATGATGGAGAAGAATAGAATCTATACAATGGCGACAGTAATCTTAAAAGAAAGAAATTCTTTGCAAACAGATTATAAAGAAAAAGTGAGAGAAAGTGCGGAGGAGACAAAAGTCGCTATTGGGAAAATAAAATCACAGATGGATACGGCTATAAAAGGTCAGGTAAAGAAAAAGTTGGAAGAAGTGACAACGGAGAAGCTATCTCAGTATGATTCCATTTGCTAATTTTATAGTGAGTAACTAGAATAATTGCTACAAACTGCATGGAGCAGTTTTTTTGCTATTACTTTTCCTATGAAAAATCCCTGCAAGCTCTTTCAAATTATGGTAGAATGGAAGCAGTAGAATTAGAAAAGGAAATCGATTATGAAATTTCTTGAATTAAACAAAAAACGTCATGCGACTAAGCAGTTTACTGATAAGCCAGTTGATCCAAAAGATGTGCGTACGGCTATCGAAATTGCAACCTTGGCCCTAAGTGCCCACAACAGCCAGCCTTGGAAATTTGTAGTGGTACGTGAGAAAAATGCCGAACTAGCAAAATTGGCTTACGGTTCAAACTTTGAACAGGTATCATCAGCGCCTGTAACTATTGCCTTGTTTACAGACACAGATTTGGCTAAACGCGCTCGTAAGATCGCCCGTGTTGGTGGTGCTAATAACTTTTCTGAAGAGCAACTTCAATATTTTATGAAGAATTTGCCTGCTGAATTTGCCCGTTACAATGAACAACAAGTCAGCGACTACCTAGCCCTCAATGCAGGTTTGGTTGCTATGAATTTGGTTCTGGCTCTTACAGACCAAGGAATCGGATCAAATTTGATCCTTGGATTTGACAAATCAAAAGTCAATGAGGTTTTGGAAATTGAAGACCGTTTCCGCCCAGAACTCTTGATCACAGTGGGTTATACAGACGAAAAATTGGAACCAAGCTACCGCTTGCCAGTAGATGAAATCATTGAGAAAAGATAGAAAGAAGAAAAAAATGACAGCAATTGATTTTACAGCAGAAGTAGAAAAACGCAAAGAAGACCTCTTGGCTGACTTGTTTAGCCTTTTGGAAATCAACTCAGAACGTGACGATAGCAAGGTTGATGCCCAGCATCCATTTGGACCTGGGCCGGTAAAAGCCTTGGAAAAATTCCTTGAAATCGCAGATCGTGATGGTTATCCAACTAAAAATGTTGATAACTACGCAGGACATTTTGAGTTTGGTGATGGAGAAGAAGTTCTCGGAATCTTTGCCCATATGGACGTGGTTCCTGCTGGTAGCGGTTGGGACACAGACCCTTACACACCAACTATCAAAGACGGTCGCCTTTATGCGCGTGGGGCTTCGGACGATAAGGGTCCTACAACAGCTTGTTACTATGGCTTGAAAATCATCAAAGAATTGGGCCTTCCCACTTCTAAGAAAGTTCGTTTCATCGTTGGAACAGATGAAGAATCAGGCTGGGCAGATATGGACTACTATTTCGAGCACGTAGGACTTGCGAAACCAGATTTCGGTTTCTCACCAGACGCTGAATTCCCAATCATCAATGGTGAAAAAGGGAATATCACGGAATATCTCCACTTTGCAGGAGAAAATACAGGTGCAGCCCGTCTTCACAGCTTTACAGGTGGTTTACGTGAAAACATGGTACCAGAATCAGCAACAGCAGTCGTTTCAGGTGATTTGGCTGACTTGCAAGCTAAACTAGATGCCTTTGTTGCAGAACACAAACTCAGAGGAGAACTCCAAGAAGAAGTTGGCCAATACAAGGTGACGATCATTGGTAAATCAGCCCACGGTGCTATGCCTGCTTCAGGTGTCAATGGTGCGACTTACCTAGCCCTATTCCTTAGCCAGTTTGACTTTGCTGGTCCAGCCAAAGACTACCTTGACATCGCTGGTAAAATTCTCTTGAACGACCATGAGGGTGAAAATCTCAAGATCGCTCATGTGGATGAAAAGATGGGTGACCTTTCTATGAATGCTGGCGTCTTCCGCTTTGATGAAACAAGTGCTGACAATACGATTGCCCTTAATATTCGCTATCCAAAAGGAACAAGTCCAGAGCAAATCAAGTCAATCCTTGAAAACTTGCCAGTTGCTTCTGTTAGCCTTTCTGAACACGGTCACACTCCTCACTATGTGCCAATGGAAGATCCGCTTGTACAAACCTTGTTGAATGTCTATGAAAAACAAACTGGTCTTCAAGGTCATGAACAAGTTATCGGTGGTGGTACCTTTGGTCGCTTGCTCGAACGTGGGGTTGCCTACGGTGCCATGTTCCCAGACTCAATTGATACCATGCACCAAGCCAATGAATTTATCGCCTTGGACGATCTCTTCCGCGCAGCAGCAATCTATGCCGAAGCTATTTACGAATTGATCAAATAAAACGATAGAAGTCTGAGATTTTATGCTTGGACTTCTTTTTGGAGGGAAAACAGATGTCTCAAATTGAAAGAATCAAGCAAGCCATTATGGCGGATCCGCAGAATGCTAGCTATACAGAACGCGGAATTGAACCTCTCTTTGCGGCGCCAAAAACTGCTCGCATCAATATCATCGGTCAGGCACCGGGACTTAAAACCCAAGAAGCAGGCCTTTATTGGAAAGATAAAAGTGGTGACCGCTTGAGAGACTGGCTTGGTGTTGATGAAGACACCTTTTACAATTCAGGTTATTTTGCAGTGTTGCCTATGGATTTCTACTTTCCAGGGCATGGCAAGTCAGGTGATTTACCACCGAGAACTGGCTTTGCTGAAAAATGGCATCCGCAGCTCTTGCAAGAATTACCAGATATTCAATTGACCCTTTTGATTGGTCAATATGCCCAGGCCTACTATTTAAAGGAGAAAATCAGTGGCAAGGTAACAGAACGGGTAAAACATTACCAGAACTACTTACCAACCTATTTTCCACTAGTTCACCCCTCACCGCGAAATCAAATCTGGATGGCCAAAAATCCTTGGTTTGAGTCAGAAGTGGTGCCAGATTTGAAAAAAAGAATTAAAACTATTTTAGGAGAAAAAGAATGAAAGAAATTTCCTTTGACGCATTTTACCAGCTTTATCAAAACGACCAACTTTCTCTAGTGGATGTGAGAGAAGTGGACGAATTTGAAACTCTTCATTTAGAAGGTGCCCATAACCTACCCCTTAGTCAATTAGCCGATATCTATGATCAGTTGGACAAGGACCACTTGCATTATGTGATTTGTAAAGCTGGAATGAGATCAGCGCGTGCTTGTCAATTTTTAGCTGAACAAGGTTATGAAGTCGTTAATGTTCAAGGTGGCATGACTGCCTTTGAAGAACTCTAAACGTATTTCTCCTACTTAGTGTGATCTGGGTAGGAGAGTTTTATTTTTAGATAATTCTTATTTTTTTGAATCTTGAAAACATTCAATATTTACTTCGTGAAGCTTTTTTCATACTCCTATTCATGATATACTAGGTCAGTATTTTATAAATATGAAGGAGATTTACATGGCTAAAAAAGGTGCCCTAACAGGTTTACTCCTGTTTGGAATATTTTTTGGTGCGGGGAACTTGATTTTTCCGCCTTCTCTAGGTGCTCTATCTGGAGAACATTTTCTTCCTGCCGTCGCAGGTTTTGTCTTTTCAGGCGTCGGTATCGCCGTCTTGACTCTTATTATTGGAACGCTAAATCCTAAAGGATATATCTACGAGATTTCAACAAAGATAGCGCCTTGGTTTGCGACTCTTTACCTCTCAGTTCTTTACTTGTCAATCGGTCCATTCTTTGCTATCCCACGTACCGCTACAACAGCTTACGAAGTGGGGATTAGCCCTCTTTTGTCGGATGCAAATAAAGGACTTGGCTTGATTGTCTTTACTGTTTTGTATTTCGCGGCGGCGTATTTGATTTCGCTTAATCCATCAAAAATCTTAGACCGTATCGGCCGTATTTTAACACCAGTCTTTGCGATTTTGATCGTTATCTTGGTTGTTCTAGGAGCTATCAAATACGGTGGAACAAGCCCTCAAGCTGCCTCAGCTGCTTATCAAGCTTCTGCTTTTGGTACAGGTTTCCTCGAAGGTTACAATACCTTGGATGCCCTTGCTTCAGTTGCCTTCAGTGTAATCGCAGTTCAAACCTTGAAACAACTTGGATTTTCAAGTAAGAAAGAATACATTTCAACTATTTGGGTGGTTGGAATCGTTGTTGCCCTTGCCTTCAGTGCTCTTTACATCGGTTTAGGTTTCCTTGGAAATCATTTCCCAGTACCTGCTGAAGCGATGAAGGGTGGAACACCAGGTGTTTACATTTTGTCACAAGCTACTCAAGAAATCTTTGGCTCAACAGCTCAACTTTTCCTTGCAGCTATGGTTACTGTAACCTGCTTCACAACAACAGTTGGTTTGATTGTGTCAACAGCTGAGTTCTTTAATGAACGCTTCCCACAAATCAGCTACAAGGTTTATGCTACAGCCTTTACCTTGATTGGATTTGCCATTGCCAATTTGGGTCTTGATGCGATTATCAAGTACTCAATCCCTGTACTGGTTATCTTGTACCCAATCACGATTGCTATCGTTATGATTGTCATTGTCAACAAATTTGTAGCTCTTTCAAAACCAGGTATGCAGTTGACAATTGCTGTGGTTACAGCCATTGCCATTGCAAGCGTACTAGGAAGCTCATTTAAAGTTGAGTTTCTTGCAAATCTTGTCAACGCTCTTCCTTTTGCCAAGGCATCACTCCCATGGTTAGTACCAGCCGTTGTCGGAATCTTGCTCTCATTGGTTCTACCAAACAAGCAAGAAAGCGATGTTTTTGAAATGGAATAATCATTAAAATCACTTTTGTAGCCAAGTCTACAGGAGTGATTTTCTTTTTTTATCCGATGATAAATGTGTTATAATAGGTAGCAAAAGAGGTGAAGAAATGAATCAAACAGTAGAATATATCAAAGAACTGACAGCTATCGCATCGCCAACAGGCTTCACTCGTGAGATTGCGGACTATTTAGTCAAGACTCTAGAAGGTTTTGGTTACCAGCCAGTTCGTACAGCCAAGGGCGGTGTCAATGTGACCATCAAAGGTCAAAATGATGAAGAGCATCGCTATGTGACTGCCCATGTAGATACGTTGGGTGCTATTGTCCGTGCTGTCAAACCAGACGGCCGTCTCAAACTGGATCGTATCGGTGGTTTTCCTTGGAACATGATTGAAGGTGAAAACTGTACCGTTCATGTGGCTAGCACAGGTCAAAAGGTATCAGGAACCATCCTTATCCACCAAACTTCTTGCCATGTCTATAAGGATGCAGGAACTGCAGAACGCACGCAAGACAATATGGAAGTGCGTTTGGATGCCAAAGTAACAAATGAAAAAGAAACTCGTGCTCTTGGTATTGAGGTCGGTGATTTTATCAGCTTTGACCCACGAACTGTCGTGACAGAGACAGGTTTTATCAAGTCTCGTCATTTGGATGACAAGGTCAGCGCAGCGATTTTGCTTAATCTGCTTCGTGTTTATAAGGAAGAGAAGATTGAATTGCCCGTAACAACTCATTTTGCTTTTTCAGTCTTTGAAGAAGTGGGACATGGAGCTAACTCTAATATCCCTGCTCAGGTGGTAGAGTATCTGGCTGTGGATATGGGAGCTATGGGAGATGACCAGCAAACAGACGAATATACAGTGTCTATTTGTGTCAAGGATGCTTCTGGACCTTATCACTATGACTTCCGTCAACATTTGGTTGCTTTGGCTAAAGAGCAAGATATTCCATTTAAGCTGGATATCTATCCATTTTATGGTTCGGACGCTTCAGCAGCTATGTCTGCAGGGGCAGAAGTCAAACACGCCCTTCTCGGTGCTGGTATCGAGTCTAGTCATTCTTATGAGCGTACTCATATTGATTCGGTGGTTGCAACAGAACGAATGGTTGATGCTTATCTTAAGAGCGCATTGGTGGACTAATATGTGTTTGATTTGCCAGAGAATTAACCTCATCAAAGCTGGAGAAAATCCCTATTTTGTCAAAGAATTGGAAACAGGCTATCTTGTGATTGGAGACCACCAGTATTTTGCAGGCTATAGTCTCTTTCTAGCCAAGGAACATGTCACCGAATTGCACCATTTAGAAAAGGAAACAAGACTCCGTTTTCTAGAGGAAATGAGTGTGGTCCAAGAGGCAGTTGCTAAGGCTTTTGCTGCTGAGAAAATGAATATCGAACTGCTAGGGAATGGCGATGCTCATCTTCATTGGCATTTGTTTCCTAGACGAACAGGTGATATGAATGGTCACGGTCTCAAGGGGCGTGGGCCAGTCTGGTGGGTTCCCTTTGAAGAAATGACCTCAGAAACCTGCCAAGCAAAACCAGATGAGATTAAAAAAATAGTTAAACGTTTATCGTCAGAGGTAGATAAACTATTAGAAATAAAGGAGTAAAAATGAAAAAAAGATACCTTGTCTTGACAGCCTTGCTAGTCTTGAGTCTAGCAGCTTGTTCACAAGAAAAAGCAAAAAATGAAGATGGCGCAGCTAAGACAGAACAAACAGCCAAAGCTGATGGAACAGTTGGCAGTAAATCTCAAGGAGCTGCTCAGAAAAAAGCAGAAGTGGTCAATAAAGGAGACTACTATAGTATTCAAGGGAAGTACGATGAAATCGTCATAGCTAATAAGCACTATCCTTTGTCAAAAGATTACAATCCAGGAGAAAATCCAACAGCCAAGGCTGAGTTGGTCAAACTCATAAAAGCTATGCAAGAGGCAGGTTTCCCAATCAGTGACCATTACAGTGGCTTTAGAAGTTATGAAACTCAGACCAAGCTCTATCAAGATTATGTCAATCAAGATGGGAAAGAAGCTGCCGACCGATACTCTGCCCGTCCTGGCTATAGCGAGCATCAGACAGGCTTGGCCTTTGATGTGATTGGGACAAATGGTGATTTGGTGACAGAAGAGAAGGCAGCTCAATGGCTCTTGGACCATGCTGCTGATTATGGTTTTGTTGTCCGTTATCTCAAAGGCAAGGAAAAGGAAACAGGCTATATGGCTGAAGAATGGCACCTTCGTTATGTCGGAAAAGAAGCCAAAGAAATTGCTGAGACTGGACTCAGTCTTGAAGAATACTACGGGTTTGAAGGCGGAGATTACGTCGATTAATACTCTTCGAAAATCTCTTCAAACCACGTCAGCGTCGCCTTACCGTATGTATATGTTACTGACTTAGTCAGTTCTATCTGCAACCTCAAAGTTGTACTTTGAGCAGCCTGCGGCTAGCTTCCTAGTTTGCTCTTTGATTTTCATTGAGTATAAAAAATAAACTTTTCTCTTGCAATTATAGATAAATAGTGTATAATAGATGAGTATGTGTAAAGCATACTTGTGGGAGGTAAAAATCTTTAATTACCGCCAAAACCACAAAGGAGGATTTAAAAATGGCTAAAAAAGTCGAAAAACTTGTAAAATTGCAAATCCCTGCTGGTAAAGCTACACCAGCTCCACCGGTTGGACCTGCTCTTGGTCAAGCTGGTATCAACATCATGGGATTCACAAAAGAGTTCAACGCTCGTACAGCTGACCAAGCTGGTATGATCATTCCAGTTGTTATCTCAGTTTACGAAGATAAATCATTTACTTTCATCACTAAAACACCACCAGCTGCTGTTCTTTTGAAAAAAGCTGCAGGTGTTGAAAAAGGATCAGGTACACCTAACAAAACTAAAGTTGCTACAGTTACTCGTGCACAAGTACAAGAAATTGCAGAGACTAAGATGCCAGATTTGAACGCAGCAAACGTAGAGTCTGCAATGCGTATGATCGAAGGTACTGCTCGTTCTATGGGATTCACTGTTGTTGACTAATCAATAACATATTAGAAAATCTCACAGCAGTCTATTAGTTGCTTTTCATACTAGGCAAGTGACTGAAGCTTGTACTTGGGTACAGCAAGGGAACTTAACGACGTAGGAAAAGAGTCTAATAGACTGAAAACCCGCAAGACTTCATCATTTCGAGGAGTGACGTGGGAGATGAAAATCGATTGAACCACTTACAAGGAGAATAGAAAATGGCTAAAAAAAGCAAACAACTTCGTGCTGCTCTTGAGAAAATCGACAGCACAAAAGCATACAGCGTAGAAGAAGCTGTAGCACTTGCAAAAGAAACTAACTTTGCAAAATTTGATGCAACTGTAGAAGTTGCTTACAACTTGAACATCGACGTTAAAAAAGCTGACCAACAAATCCGTGGAGCAATGGTATTGCCAAACGGTACTGGTAAAACTTCACGCGTTCTTGTTTTTGCACGTGGTGCAAAAGCTGAAGAAGCAAAAGCTGCTGGTGCAGACTTTGTTGGTGAAGATGACCTTGTTGCTAAAATCAACGACGGTTGGTTGGACTTCGACGTAGTTATCGCTACACCTGACATGATGGCTCTTGTTGGACGTCTTGGACGTGTCCTTGGACCACGTAACTTGATGCCAAACCCTAAAACTGGTACTGTAACAATGGATGTTGCTAAAGCAGTTGAAGAGTCTAAAGGTGGTAAAATCACTTACCGTGCTGACCGTGCAGGTAACGTTCAAGCAATTATCGGTAAAGTATCATTTGAAGCTGAAAAATTGGTTGAAAACTTCAAAGCTTTCAACGAAACAATCCAAAAAGCAAAACCAGCTACAGCTAAAGGAACTTACGTAACAAACTTGACGATCACAACTACTCAAGGTGTTGGTATCAAAGTTGACGTAAACTCACTTTAATCAGTAGTTTATAAACAAAGGCGAGTACGAAAGTGCTCGTTTTTTTAGGTACGACGTGTATTCCGTTCATCTGAGGTGTAAGTCCTCTGTGGGTACCATATACTAGTAAACCCAAAAGTGATTCCCAAGCCTGACTATTGTGAGTAGCTGATCGAACGGCATTAGGATAGACTGTTTAAGTCTGACGTTGGAAATAAGAATCGGCAGAGAAAGAGATAGAGAAATCTTAGCTATACGAATAGGTACGTGATAGTAAAGCGTATATAGCGGATAAGGAGGCCGGCAACTCTAAAGTACAAATATGTAGTCGTAACCTATATGCGTAAACTATGTGAGCAATTGAATTTGAACTAGAGAGTTAATTAATAGATTTATGATATAATCATGGCAGACTGTATGCGTTTGATTATAGTTCATTAAAAACTAGATTAGAATTGTTAGATAATATTATTTTATGTTATAATGAAGAAAAAACAGAGGTGTTCAAATGTCAGAAGCAGGTCATAAGTTTTTAGCAAAATTGGGGAAAAAACGCTTACGTCCAGGTGGAAAATGAACTGCACCCCAAAAGTTAGACAGAAAAAATCTAACTTAGTTGACCTGACACATAGCAGTTTAGTTAAATGGGTTAATATTAGCGAGCCAGGTCGTTTGGCTCGCTTTTTTCGTTGTTTAATTTCCCGATAAAATTATAATAAATGTCAATCTGAATAATTCGATTGCGTTTCGTGCCAGTTGGCTTATGAATAACAATCTTGTCAATCAGTTCATTCACTATCTCAACGGTTAGTTCTGGTAGCTCTGTATATTTCAAAATTCTCGTCATAAACTTGGAGATATTAAGGTTATCTTCTTGTTGTTTGGCGAGTTTTTCGGTTAAGTCAGAAATGGAAGTTTGAAGTTGTCTCTGTTCTTCTTCATAGCTCTGACTTAATTTTACAAAGCGTTCATCTGAAATTTTACCAAGTAGATTATCTTCATAAAGCTTCTGAATAATGGTGTCAATCTCTTTAGAACGGTGTTCATCTTTTTGGAGTTGCTGACGCTGATTTTTGTTGTCTTTATTAAATTGAGCTTGGCTTTGCTGTTCCAACTTTTTCAAAAAGTCTTCTTGGTTGAAGTGGGCTTCCTGAATGGTTTGGCGGAGCTTGCCACTTACAATCTCAATCAGGGCGGATTTTTGAATATAGTGGGGATTTTCACAACCATCAATCGGCTTGCGATATCCAGAACACTTGTAATGGTCGTGGTTAAGTCCATTTTTCTCTTGTGGGCAGAAATAATGCTTTCGCCCACAAGTTCCACAAAAAACCAATCCAGCAAACAAGTTTTCGTGACCAGCCCGATTTTTATACCGTTGATTTGAACGCTTATGACTTCGCATTTTTTGAACAATATCGAAAGTTTCTTGGTCAATTATCGCTTCATGAGTATTTTTGAAAATCAGCCAATCTTCTTTTGGGTTATCTACCTTACGCTTGTCTTTATAGGATTTTTTCCGTGTACGAAGATTAACCGTATGTCCAAGATATTCTTCACGCCCTAAGATAGCGCTTAGGGTTTCTCGCGTCCAAAAATAAGGCAAAGTTTCCACATTTGAACTGGAGGAAATAGGTTTCAAACCAATTTCGATTCGGTGGCGGTCTGGTTTAAAAATTTTGTCATTTTCTAACCCTTTTGCAATCTCCGAAAGGCTTTTTCCGCTTTTCGCTTCTTGAAAAATCCGTTTCACAACTTCGCTGGCAACTGGGTCAATAATCCAATTTTTAGGATTGTTTGAATCTTTTAGATAGCCGTAAGGTGGGTTAGTAGTCACTCGCTCGCCAGCTCTCGCTTTAGCTTGCACCACCGCTCGAATCTTCTTGCTGGTATCCGCCGCATACATTTCGTCCATTAAACTCTTGATTGGCAAGAAAATAGAATTAGTTTCATTAGGTTTATTCGAATCTACGCCATCATTAAGGGCGATAAAGCGAACATCAAAACTAGGAAAAGTGATTTCCGTTAGTTGACCAACCTTGATATAAGAGCGACCCAAACGACTTAAATCCTTAACGACGAAGTTTGAAACTTGCCGATTTTCTACCAAACGCAGAGCTTCTGAAATTGCTGGACGGTCAAAATTTGTTCCACTGAAACCATCATCAACGAAAAGAACTGGATTTGGCAGTTTTTCTCTCGCTACTACATCAAGAAGAATATTCTTCTGATTGGTAATTGAGTTACTATCTCCGTCCAGCCCGTCGTCTTGGCTTAGGCGACAATATACCACCGTTATATCTGAAAGTCTGGAAGTATCTACTTGTCTATAATCTGAAATTGTCAAAGTTCTGTTCATGTGTTTTTCTCCTTTTGGAGTTCACACACCTTATACTTCTATTATACCATTTTTACTACTGTTAAAGTAGTGATTTATCGCTTAAAATCAACCTTTCTAGGATATTTTCAAGATTGCAATTTCCAGTAAAACGGTGACGGATTAAGTAAGTCGTTCGACCAATTCGACAAATTTCATCAGCGGTGCGTGAAGCCTGTTTTGAATCTCTATCTTGATTCTTCTGGTTCATTATTTATTCCTCCCTTGATATAATCTGGGTATTCTTCAAGTGTTATTACAGTGAACAGTTCCCAAAAGTTATATAGTTCTTTTTGAATTGCTTTCGAAATCGCCAGCTTTCGCTTATCGTCTGGCACAACCCACAAAACATAGGGGAAAACTTCCTTTTGTCGTTGTTCAATACCTGACCGATAATATTCAATATATTTCTTGCAAGTATTTACAATGCGTGCAAGACTTTCAGTGCTTCGGTCTATTTCCAGAAAATAATGGTCTTCGTAATCATGATTAACTAGTTCTAAATAAGCATCAGGCTTTAGAGTTCTGCCTATACCAGAGAATTTTTGGTAGCTGCGCCAAGAGTTTGGCTCAAAGGAAAAAGTTTCAAGCGATAGTTTTTCTGAATCTCGAACAGCCTCCAGTGTCTCAACAAAAACTTCCGTAATCGCTAAAGTGTGTTCAACGTGGTGCTGAGTTGGCTCGTATTTATTTTTATAGCGCAAAACAACTGTTTCATCTTGGTTTTTAAGGAATTTTAGTCCCTGAAAAGTAATTTGCCAAACATAAGAAGCAGAGCCACGGCGTGCGCCACCAATTCGCCGTTTTAAGTGTGAAACCAATCCAGCTTTCTTCAGACTTTGAAGCGCAAAATTAGCACGGCGAATGGCGGTTTCAAATCGAGCACTATCCGCAAAAAAGAGTCTGGCTAATTGGTTGGTGGTCGCAAATCTTGCTTGACTCAAAAAGTAAAGAATTTGCGTGTCGTTATCTGTTTTGTAATTCCATTTCATCTGTTTTGTTCTCCATTAAATTTAAAGTGTATGCTCCCGTAAAATGTGCTTAATTACGGAGTAAGTCGTGTGAGTAAAAATTCTGAAAACCTTTATTTTTCGGGGGTGGAAGAATTTTCTTCATCAACACGATTCGAAGAGCGATTGGAACGCTTTTTCCTCCCTAAATCTGTTAATTTTTGATTAGAATCTTCATTTTTCGAAGCAGATTTTTCAAAAATGTAGTTTTCGAATTGGCTTTCAATTTCTGAAATATCTTGTCCGTATCGGCTCAAGCTATTTAAAAATGGCGTGCGACTATCTCTAATTTTTGGTTTAGGTGGGTAGGTCTTACCGATAAGCCAGCGGTAGGTATTTGGTAAGATTTCTGTTCTGATATATACCCAAAATGGTGGTAGGCTGTAAAAATCTTCTTTGTCAATCTCCAGAGTATATTTTGCCATTTCGCGAGCTTCATCAAGATTTAAGCCAAAAACAATTTTATTCGCAACATTAGATTCAATTCCAGCTTTTAACTGGGGTGACATCTGTGCAAGATGTTGGAAGCCAATATTCCAGCCAACATTAAACTGACGAGATTGCGAAAGTGCTTCATCTAAGTTAGCGTTGGGGATTCCTAGGAAACTTGGTGTTTCATCAATATAGATAAAGACCGATTGGCGTTTGCTTGGCTCAACCGAAGACTGGCGCAAAATTAACATCCATAGCATTGAAGTGATTAGGCTACCAATGAGTTTCGCAGATTCTGAACCAATTATCGCTTTATTTAGTGGAATCAATACGATTTTTCGGCTTTTGAAGATTTCTGCAAGACTGAAATTTGGATTAGTTTGTCCCAACATTGCCCGAAGTTGCGGGCGAAGCAAAAACTGGCGGAATTTATTCAAAATGGGGTTTAACATCTGGTGACGTTGAGCTTCACTGAGCAATTCAAACCAGTTCCAGAAACTTTCCAGTCCGATTGGGTCTTTTAACTCTCTTAATAGTTTATTTCGAAAGGATTGATTAGTGAGTAAGCTCGGTAACATCACTAAAGAAGTATTTGGAATGCGCGCCAAAGTTAAAAAACTGTGTGACAAAATATCCAGTGAGTAAATTCCAAAATGTTCAGGATAAAGTCCTTTAAGTAGCTCTAAAAGATAATCTGCGATAACTTCTGGCTCAATACCATATTTAGTTAGTTCAAAAGGATTTATACCGACAATTCGCTTTGAAGTGGGTGAAATCACCACAATATCTTCATCGTGTTCAGTTGGTGTGCGCTCTAATAGTTCATGAGTAAGTTGACCTTTGGCATCCACCACAACGACGCTATGATTTTTAGAGTTTATATCTGATAAAATCAAGTGACTCATAGCGGTGGTTTTTCCACAACCTGTTGAGCCGAGAAAAACGGTGTGCTTTTTGCCAGCTTGTGTTGAAATTTGAATTGGTCTTGATTGACTTTCAACCGTTTGCGCCAAACTTCGCTGATTTTTTCGGTTAATATTGTAGCCTAAAGGTGGCACTACTAATTTAGGGTGAATATTTGGCACACCTGCAATATTTTCTTCCCCAATAGGTAAAAGCATGAAACAAGCTAAGTCTGAAACAGATAAACTATATGGGAAAGCCCAAGAAGGTTGCGCTTGATTAAGTTTTTGGATGGCCAATGGTTTTAATTCAATGGTTGCATTTGATTCCATCATGCGAAAACTACTAAGTAGGCTGTCAAAAAATTCCTTTGTTCGCAAAATACTGCGAGATTGGACACCAAGGCGAATTTCACATTTAAAAGTAGATTGGTTTAGTTTTTGTTTCATCAGCTTTTTGGAGTTTTCAGAAAGCTCAGGAATATTATTCGTAATCACTTGATACCATTTAGCGGATAAATTCGGCAAATCTTTTGGTTGCGGGCGAGGTGGTGAACCTGCGCCAATAACCAACTGAACAACTACTATTTCATCTGGCTGAAGTATTTTTGAAATTGTAAGGCTTGAACGTATCATATTTTCTACAGAATCCGTTTTTAAAGCATAGTGAGACTCTTTGATGTTTACTAACCGCGCAACCGAAAGTTTTTCACGTTTTGAGACCCTTGAAAACTGAATAGTTCGGTGCGATTGAATCAGCTGGTGAATATGACGTTTATCTTGTTCTTCCGTCCCCAGAAGATACTGCACGCGATTTTTATTCATACGAACTTCAAAAACAATGCTTTTACGTCGAGTTAGACCGACCAACTGTCCAAGCAAACTTTTGACGTCTTCTTCAGAAAATGGACGTTGCCAATTCCACTCGCTCCAAGATAAGGCTTCTAACTTTCTTTTCATTTCTACCTCCATTCTTTAGATTTAATAATCCGAAAGGCGAACCAGCCAATGAAAATAACAGCAGTCACTAAAACCAAGAACCACCAAACTTCCAGAATTAGTTTCACCGCCCAGTTAATAAGCCAAGTACAAGCAACAAATCCAAGAATATATGCCATTAGTTTTCTCATAGCTGGTCTCCTTTCTGCCTTCATTTATACAAGAAAATTGGTGAAAAGTTAAATTTCACTACTTTCAGTTTTTATAGCGATTGGAATGAATTTTAAGCAATGAAACAGTAGTATATTTGAACATATTTTGACCATTTGTCTAATCTAAACAATCCTTTTATTTTCTTGAAATTTTTCGCATTTCTGCTTTAGCGACCAAGAAAAGTTCATTGATTTCTTGCCGTTTTTCCAGAAATTCTGCCAGGGCAATTTCTTCTTCGTTATAGTGCTTTTTATCTGCTTGTTTTGGTTTTTCGAACCAATCCCAAAGAAATACAACAACAATGATAATTATAAAAGATATAAAGTAGTCCATCATAAAGCTACCTCATTTCATCTTTTCAGTAGCGTAATAAGTGAATGCTTTTAGAATATAATCTGTATATGCTTTAGCTTCTGGCGTATTTTTGAGTATTTCTGCCTGCGTGAGTGCCAGATTGCCCACTTTATATAAAATATCGCTAGCGAGAAGCTCCAAGGCTTGATTATCTGCCATCGCTTCACTCAGTGTTTTAGCCACTTCTAACTGATAGGGGCTAACAAGTTGAGGAAGGTCTACTTTTGAGGTTGATTTTTGAATATGATTCATGAGATTTCTCCTTTGATTTTGGTATAATTTATGTTATAAACATTGTCGACTTTGTTTATGATTATAGTGTAACGAATATTTTTATCTCATTCATCAGGTAAAAAATCTCAGAAATCTCAAGGAGAAATCGTGTGACCGAATTTAGATTAGGATGGTTTTGCTATATTTTGCAAAAATCTGAAAAGAAAAAACGAAACCAAGAAGATTTCGTCAATAGTATTTTGAATAGATTAGTGAGTGAAAACAACCCTAAAATTTCATTTATTCCAGAAATTAACCGTGTTTCTAGTAACCGCCTTTTTACGGGAGACGAAGAAATTCCAGAATTTTACCGCGAAGCTTTGCCGATTAGTGATTTAGGCTTTCAATCTCAAAGGATAGCTGATATTTTCAAAGATTTAAACTGTGGCGAAACTTTCGATTATAAGCAAGCTGTTTTTAAAATCAAATCAGCTCTTTTAAACCAAGCCAAAAAAGCTACCGTTGTGTTTGGTAGCGAAAAAATAGAATTACTTAATCATTGCCAAGAAGCTGAACTTTACTTAGCAACTATTTTGATTTTCTTGGTGAATCTTTCGAATATTCCTTCCAAAAACTCAGAGGAATTAAGACAAGCACAAATCATTAACCAGCACATTTTTAAGTATCTTGAAAATGAGGTTTTATTAACGCCATATTCACATAGAAAAGTTATTGAGGAATCTTTAAAAAGCAAACAGCAGATTTTTTATTTTGATTTATATAAGCCTGAAGCGTTAAACGATAATAAAAATCTCGTTTCACCCACTTTAAAAGTTTTGATTCAAGATTCTATTTCCAAAATGCCAATTATCCAGAATGGTTTAATAATTCAAAACGAAACTATCAACGAACGAATTGCACAGTTTATTGGAGAAAATTTTGAGAACAGCCCCACACTAACTTTAATTACTGGATTTTGCCAATCTGAAGCAGATTTTTATAAAGCTTTGGATAGATTTTTACCAAAAGAAGTTATCAATAAAATTTTTATTGTTAAAAGTTTTGCTTTATCTGTAAAAGCCAGTTATGATTATACTGCTTCGAAAATGAAAAATATGATAGCCTTAACAGAAAATGTTGTAAATTATTTAGAGAAAAGAGCTTTCACAACACAAGACAAAACTGAGTTTACTGTAGGTGGAAGTAATTATTTAGAAAATGATGAAATTATTTTTTATTTACTAATTGATTTTACTTTATCTATCAAAAGATAAATGATATAATAAAAATGAAAGGGGATACAATGGATGCTTTTGTCAAAGAAATAAGGATAAAACCTATACCTAAAGGGAAATACTACTCTGAAATTCCATCAATAAATTCCATTGATTCTTTAAATTTGTCTTCTCCTATTACCTTTTTTATGGGCGAAAATGGGAGTGGTAAATCAACCTTACTTGAAGGTATTGCGGTTTCTTTAGGGTTTAATCCTGAGGGTGGAACTGTTAATTTTAATTTTGCAACTAAAGAAACTCATTCAAACCTTAGTGAATATATTCAGATTGTTAGAGGAGCTAAGCGACCACGGGATGGATTTTTCTTGAGGGCCGAAAGTTTTTATAATGTAGCTACTTATCTGGAAGATATATACAGTAGAGAGATTGCTATGGGCTATAAATTAGATTCTTACGGCGGAATCCCTCACGAACGCTCTCACGGTCAGGCATTCTTAGGTCTGGTTTTAAATAAATTTAAACCTAATGGATTATATATCTTAGACGAACCAGAAGCTGCTCTTTCGCCACAAAATCAATTAGCCTTTATGGCAAAAATATATGAACTAACGCAAAGCGGAGCTCAATTCATCATAGCTACTCATTCCCCTATTATTACAGCTTTACCAAATTCAAAAATATACAATTTTAATGAATCTATTCAAGAAATTGATTATCACGATTCTGAAAGCTATCAAATTACCAAGCTTACTTTAGAAAATCCTGAGCTTATATTGCGAAATCTTTTGAAAAAATAAAATAAAAAAGGAGGTTCCTTATGGCTCAATGTGGTGTTTGTAATGGAACTGGAATTTGTCGTTTTTGCAATGGAACCGGTGATGACAGAATAAATAATCCTCACCCCAATCCAAATAATGTTTTTTCTGGTGGAGGTAGTCGTTGTATACAGTGTGACGGGAATGGTAAATGTATAGAGTGCAATGGTTCTGGTGAGGTATAAATTGTAGTATGGAGGTTTGATATAGTGGATTTAAAATTTCAAGATAAAACCATTCAACAATTATCTAACTTAGATAGAGTATACTATTATTCTATTGTTAAGCACGAAGCAAGTTCTTTACATAATTTATTAGAGTTGGCAGAATGGCTTCGATCAGAGGGATTTGAATTAGATGACGTTTTTAATTCAGCTTACGATATATGTTTAGCTATGTATAAAAGAACGGGTATAGCAGATATTAGCTATTTTGAGGGTCTATATGGTGTATTTATTCCTATTTTTCTAAACGGTCAATGGCAGGCTTGCGTGCAGGCAGAGTCACCTAAAAAACTTGTATTAGCCTTATATTGGATTCAAGAACAAGGAGCTAATGCCGATGATTTATATAATAAGTTACTTGATTCAAAAGTAATCAGTTTATGATATTGAGAGCCAAATGGCTCTTTTTCTATATTTCTCCTCTTTTATTCCTGCTACAATAGTAAAGAAAGGAGAAATTTTGACAAATCATCACAAGAACAAATTAGAAAATATCAAAACCATAACTATCGGCTATGCTCGTGTCAGTTCAACAGATAATCGGCAAGAATTGGGGTTATCTGTTCAAAAAGAAGCACTCAGCTTTTGCGACAAGCTCTATATCGAAAAAGATTCTGGTGGAAATCAAGACCGTCCCCAACTTGATAAGGCGTTAAAATTAGCTAAAAATTATGCTAAACAAGGTGTTAAAACAAATTTTGTTGTGTATAAATTGGATAGACTTACCAGAAAGATGCTTCACCTCTCTTCCATTATTGAAGATTTAACCAAACATGGTATTCATCTTCAATCAATTCATGAAAATATTGAAACAGATTCTTTAACTGGAAAATTCTTTTGTTTGATGTTGGGTTATGTGGCAGAATGGGAGCTTCAAGCTATTTCTGAACGCACTAAAGACGGACTCCGTAAAGCGAAAGAAAAAGGCGTGAAACTTGGCAACAAAGGAATAGCGAAAGATAAAGAAAAGCAAATTATTGCACAATACCAGCAAAAAGAAATGTCCGTTCGAAATATTGCGAATCAGCTGAACATTTCCACCGCAACCATATATAATGTGCTAAGGCGCAATAGTATTCAAATAAATAGAAAAAATCACCTATAATTGATTGACAAATCCTTAGAAAAATAGTACATTAAACCTATCAACAGTTTTAGCAAACGGTCGTTTGTTAAAACAATCAAAGTTATCAATAAAAATATTTAAAATGCTGATTTAATAAGGTTTTAGTTACCTTGTTGAATTGGCATTTTTATTTTTTCATTGTTTTAGTTGACGACCGTTAACTAAAACAAGCTCAACCCCTATTGTAGCAGGGATTTTTTGAGTTTAAATAAGAAAGGGGGTATTTCGTATTTAAATAGATACGAATTTTCATGATTGCTACAAAATATATAAATTTTATAAGGAGAAAGTATGTTACTGGTTATAATTGTAGCTATTGGAGTAATTTTATGGTTTATTAGGAAATCTTCCATTAATAAGTATAGTCAGAAGCAAGAATTGGCTATGAGAATTCTTGAAACAGCTAAACAATTACGTTTAGAGCATCTTGCTGATATTAACGAACTCGGTGGGCAAATGGCTTCGGCAGACCGTGAACAATATATTAGCTTAACTCAAGAAAGAGAGTTAACTGAAACAGTTATACGGGATCTTGAAAACATTATCAGATGTTTGCAAGATATATTGCAATGGAGACCAGAACCATCAGCTGGGCGTAACAAAATACAAATCGCTATTTTTGCCTTACAACGACAAACTGGCTATACTTTGGAGGAATTAGCTCAAGATTTAGGGGTTAAATAATGTAGAAAGAGGTTTTATCATGGGAAATATTAACGCTTGGATTTGTGCTTGCGAAAGAGAGCGTGGAGCTGGAAATAAATGTGAACATTGTAGGCATGCTATTGTTAATGATTTCAGCAATCATATGTGCCAATACTATGGCCAATGCCAAAAGAAATTCGGTTGGTGATAAATATGATTAAACTAATTCGAAAACTCATTTCAGCAATTATTGAATGTCCTATTTGTGGACGAAAAACAAGCGACCGACCAGAACGGTGTAGTCATTGCGGTAATAAACTATAGGAGTATAAGTATGACTGAAAAATGCACAAAATGCCAAGAAGTTTTATGGTTTTATGCAGAAGATAGAGCGCGTGGTAAAGTAATAAAAGTTTGTAAAAATCCTAATTGTACAATGTATAATTTTCAAATCTCCTTTAGTGAACGATAGTTGAATACATGAAAAAGACGGCTCATTTGAACCGTCTTTTAATTAGCTTATAAGATGCATGAACTCAGATTATTTTAGAGTGCTGAGTGTCAGCCAGTCTTTTTGGGGTGTTTTTATTATGAAATTAACTTATGATGATAAAGTTCAGATCTATGAACTTAGAAAACAAGGATATAGCTTAGAGAAGCTTTCAAATAAATTTGGGATAAACAATTCTAATATTAGGTATATGATTAAATTGATTG
>NZ_WIJO01000028.1:0-23490 GCF_009496205.1 Streptococcus mitis | reverse complement strand
TCGAAATCAAGTTATGAATATCTGGCCCATTATACCCTATATTGGCATAACCTCGCTTTAAAGCGACATACATAGCCAGAGACTCTCCAAGCGAATGCCCCGCAGTTGTGATTTTAGCAGAGGGATATTTTTGCCTGACCTCTTCCTCCACCTCCTTGGCATAATTCAAAGCTGTCACAAACTGAGAATCTACTACTTTCGCAGAATTTAGTCCTGAACGAGACTGTAGTTTATCCCTCCCAAGCCCTAAAGACTGTACATCCGTATCAAGATCCTTTATGTCATCTTTATTCGTCCCTGCATAGGCAATCACTACATGGCTATAATCCACATTCCCATTTTTATCCACAGGAGCAACTGCCATCGCTTGCATACCGTTAGAGGTGTTGGCTTTTGTACTAAGAACTCGAAAAGTTTGTCCATCTGATTTAAAAATCTTATCGTCTCTCCAAGGTCGTTTTACTTTTCCTGCATCAACATTATAAACTCCATCGACAATATCATTATAATTTTTATCTGTTATTTTCATCACTTGCTCCAATATTTCACTTTAATATTATCTATTGTTTGTTGATTAGTGATTTCATTTTTTTCTTGTAAATTTAATCTTTTATTCCAACTAATTACATAATTGTCAGTTTTATCATTAAATTTAAAGAAAGTAATTTCCATTTCAAGTTCTTTATTTAGAGTTAATAACGCAGTTCTTGAACCTGTTGTAGCATTATTTTCTACATCATTAAATTCTATTTCATTGATTCCCTCATAATGATTAACTAAGTACAACGCCATCCTATCCTGTTCAATTCTAATTTTCTCTTCCAATGTTTTTTCTTTTTGTTGATTCAAACTAAACATCACGATTCCTCCTATAATACAGATTACTAAAGCAATAATACCCCATTTTTTACGCTTATTCATAGACATACCTCCTTATATTATTCTATAAAGCAACTAGCCTCAATTACCTTATAGTATAGGACCAATAGTCGCTCTGGTCTTGTGCATTGAATTCAAGATTAGCATAGTTCACTCGCGATTTCCTTTTCTAATTCTACTGCTTCCATTCTACCATAATTTGAAAGAGCTTACAGATATTTTTCGTAGAGTTAATACTTCTTTCAAACACTCTGCTATTTATTCTAAGCTATTTAAGTAGGTATTCTTTGGATTTAAAGCAATCAAAAAGCAGGCGATCGAACACCTACTATCTTATACTATTGACCAGATGCATAGGGAGCAAGTGCTTTATAAGCCGACTCCAGCGCTTTCTTCATTGTGTCACGTCCAGTTTTCAACTGTTGAACAAATAGAGTACGAGTTTGTTCAGGCACTACTGTATCATCAGAACCAATACTTGAAAGACTTTCGTTAAATGACTCTCTTACAGTCTCCATAGACTTAATCGCTGGTTCAACTTGGGCGTTATATGCTTCTTTTCCACTATCTGGAATTTTCTCCCCAATTTCAACTGCATACTTTTTATAATTGTCGACTAATTTGCCAAAGACGTTCTTCACTTCTCCAACAGTTTTAGCATTCTCAATTTCTTCATCAGTGATCAAAACAACCTCATTATTTTCTGTCTTTGAACTTGACGTTGTTGATGAGGTCTCTGAAGAAGTTTTCTCTACAGAGCTTGAATTTTTAGTCGAAGAATCAGACGTTGTTTTCCCTGCACATGCTGCTAAAACAACAACAGATAAAAGAGCCATACTGGCTGTAATAATTTTCTTCATAATGTTCTCCTTTTTATTAAGAATTAAGCCCATTCTATAACAAAATAATTTCAATGTCAAATTTTAGCTAAGCCACCTTTTCTTCCTTATCATCTGACTCTTTTCTAAGAAATTCTACTACAAACCTCACTTCAAAATAAGAGCTACAGGCTTTATTTCTCACTTTGTAAAAAATCAAAAAATTTCTTCACATCCTCTGCATACCCATGCTTATCTATTAAGCTTGCTAAGAGTTCCAGATTGTGCCCCTGATAGTTATCTTCACGACGTAGCTCTTCATACATTTCGATAAAGGGAAGCCCCTTGGATTTGGCCAATTCTAACTCAGCCTCGTAATCATAAGCGACTTTACGAAATAGGATATTTACCAATTCCCCATCTTCAACTTCTATCACGGCATACTGGGCACGGTGATTTTTTAACGCCTCCCAATTAAAATAGGGCATGCCAATCGACCCTGGATTGATGATTTGTTGCCCTTGACTGCCGTAACGAAGCAACTGCTTGTGGACATGACCATAGACTGCCACGTCCGTTTCCTCATCTAGCAGTTGGTCAAATTTCTCTGTATCATTCTCAACTAGCAAGTCACCACCATAGTTCTTATTTGGCAAATTATGAGAGATAGAAAAGCGCAATCCTTCAACTTCTTTCTTTTCCAGCAAAGGCAAGCTTCGTAGCCAGACAATCGTTGCAGGATTCATTCGCTCCATCAAAAACTGGGTCATTCGCATTGATTGGATTTCTTGTGGATGTTCCAAACCATATTCACCATCCAAGGCCTCAAGGACACAATCATCCCAATTGCCTCGAACACTGGCTGTGATAGGAAGGTCCTTTAACAGAGCGACCAAGTCATTTGCACCAGGACCGGGAAGAAAAATATCTCCCAGAAGCCAGTATTCACTGACTCCTTGGTTTTTAGCATCTGCAATCACTGCTTCTAGGGCAGTTGTATTGCCATGAATATCTGATAAAATTGCGATTTTATGATTCATTGTGTTCTCCTTCTGTTTGGTAATCTACTTGTTTTTCCGCTACTTGAGCTAATTCCTCTTCTTCCTGCGGGTTCAACTTTATTTGCACAGCCTCTGCTACTGCTCTTGGCACCCCAACTTCGACAATCTCATCCACACTAGCTTCCTTGATTTTAGTCAGAGACTTGAAATGCTTCATGATATTTTGCTTACGTTTAGGCCCCAGCCCTTCAATTCCATCTAGTTGTGATGAAAAGGAATTTTTGGAGCGCAGTTGGCGGTGGAAAGCGATAGCAAAGCGGTGCACCTCATCTTGAATGCGTTGGAGGAGGAAAAATTCCTGAGAATTTCGAGATAACTCCACCAACTCAAGCGGATCTCCAAAGAGCAATTCATGGGTTTGGTGCTTATCATTCTTTTGCAGACCTGCAATGGGGATATCCAAACCCAGTTCCTCTTGTATGACTTGTTTGGCGATATTGACTTGACCTTGTCCCCCATCGATGACAATCAAATCTGGAGGAGTCAAACCGTCACGTTGAACTCGACCATAGCGCCTGCGAATGACTTCTCTCATACTGGCATAGTCGTCTGGCCCGACTACGGTCTTGATTTTATACTTACGGTAATCCTTCTTACTAGGTTTTCCGTTGACAAAGACAACCATGGCTGAAACAGGACTGGTCCCCATGATATTAGAGTTATCGAAGGATTCGATGCGGACTGGGGTCGGTATTTGAAGCAAACGACCTAGATTTTCAATAGCTCCTTGTGTCTTTTCGACAGATTTCTCTAGCAGGTTGAATTTCTGCTCTAGGCTAACTCGAGCATTCTTTATAGCCAGATTGACCAGTTGCTTTTTCTCTCCACGCTGAGGCTTAAGAATCTTGGTGTCTACCAAAGCCTTGACAGCTTCTTCGTCAATATCCTGCGGAATCAGCACCTCATTAGGAACTAGATGAGATTTTTCTTGATAAAATTGTCCTACATAGGTCAAGAAATCCTCATCCGGATCATTGTAGTAGGGGAAAAGATTAACGTCTCGCTCAATGAGCTTGCCCTGACGGACAAAGAAAACCTGGACACACATCCAACCCTTATCCACATAGTAGCCAAAGACATCCCGATTTTGGAGATCCTTAGCCATGATCCGTTGCTTGGTTCGAAGCGTTCCAATGGCCTGAATCAGATCACGGTATTCCGCTGCACGTTCAAATTCCATAGTCTGAGCTGCCGCTGCCATCTTGCCCTTGAGGTCATCGATAATTTGATCATCCTGCCCTTTTAGGAAATCAGAAACCTCCTGAGCCATAGACTTGAAATAGTCCTCATCCTTCTTACAGATGGTGTGGGCCATACATTGACCGATATGGTAGTAAAAACAGACCTTAGATGGTGGATTCGTACACTTGCGAAAAGGGAAAATCCGATCCAGCAATCGCTTGATTTCATTGGCTGCCCCCACATCTGGATAAGGTCCAAAGTAGAGACCTCCGTCCTTTTTGACCTGACGAGTGATAATCAAGCGAGGATAGCGCTCATTAGTGATTTTGATGAAGGGATAGGACTTGTCATCCTTGAGCATGATATTGTACTTGGGCTTGTTTTCCTTAATCAGGTTGATTTCTAGGAGAAGCGCCTCAATATTAGACTCAGTAACAATAAATTCAAAATCCACAATTTCAGACACCAAGGCCTCTGTTTTGGTATCATGACTTCCACGGAAATAAGACCTCACGCGGTTACGCAGATTTTTAGCCTTTCCTACATAGATAATAGTGCCATTTTTATCCTTGTGAATGTAGCAACCAGGGCTGGTCGGCAAGAGCTCTAGTTTTGATTTAATCAAGTTATTCATAGTTCCATTATAACAAAAAAGTAGGGAAAGATAGTTCCCTACTCATTGGTCTCATATAATTTTCGAAGTCTTTCAACATCCTCTTTCTGGATACCATAAAAGGAACCTGCTGGTTGCATGACAGACTTCTTATCTGTATGGTCCAAGCCAATAGCATGCCCCAACTCATGTTCCGCCGTATGGACAATGCGCTCATAGGAATAACCATAGTTAGGATTGGACAAATAATAATGATTCAGACGCACCGTTACAGACAAGAATTGTCCCGTTAAGAGATTGGTCTGACTTTCCGCTTCTCCTGCAACAGGAGTGCCTCCATCATTCATCTCCGTAGCCATAATATCTGCCTTGCTGGCTTCAGTCACGAGTTCAAAGTTAAAAGCACCAGTTTGATTCCAGTTCTGAATTGCTTCTAAATATGCCTCTTGAAATCCTGAATCCATCTGCGGATCTAGGTAAATACGAGCTGAAGCCTGCGGCCACCTTCCTTCAGAGTGTTGATGGCTATCTGTCTGGTTCAACTTAGGCAGTTGCCCTGTTTTTTCCCATTGGTCGATACTTTGTTGACCAATTTTTACCGACCGCTCTACTTGCTTTAGCGCTCCTTGAAAATCTCCATTCAAATACCAGAGAATTCCGAAAGCAAGAGCACATAGGAGCACAACTATCCAAACCAGGCGCCAAAACAAACGCCAAATAAAAGAACAAAAAGCTCCTATCAAACGAAAAATCCAGCGCATATCCCTCCACCTTTCTAGCAAATAAAGGCTATTTTACTAAAACAAGCTGAAAGAAAGCTAAAGACCAATTTTCTTATCTTAGCGTCCTAATATTTTTTTGAGTAACTGAATAGCTTTATATTTTAGGGGAGATGGATAATAACGGAAAGTCCCTACTTTACGTACAATATAGCCATTAAAATTTTGTTTAAAACGCAAAACGCCATCACTACCATCAAAAATCCCTTGAATACCTAGGAAGTTGTATTGATGGATATTTCGTTGCATTGTCTGCTTCATCGCATGATATTGAAGTAAAAATGGAGCTGAAAACTTCTGATACTCTGCGTACGACCCCCCAAACAAGTACGTTGCCTCTGTATTTGTGTAGATTATTAAAGCACAAGCCAGAGCAACATTGCCAGACTCACTATCCAAACTAGTTAGAAAATCTTTTTTCTTTTGCAAAGCTTGGTATTGCTGGTGAAATTGTTTCGACTTCTTGTCAAGAATAGCCATCTTCACATTTAAAGCATCTATAGACTGTTGTGGATTGACTTCAGCAATTAGGAAATCCGCCTTATCTCCAAACATATCATACAATTTCATGTAATAATCTAAATTCTTATCCTCAAAACCTTGTCTTTTACCTGTTTCTTCGATAATTTTTTTGAATATTGGAATTTCTTCCCGTTCTGCATTGCGAATAAGAATATTAAAATCAAAAGCTGATTGAATGTTGCGAATACTATTTTTATTAAAGGATTTCAATAAGGAAACAGCATCATAATCTTGCAAATCTTTGATGTAATGCCAGCTGACTTCTCCACCTGGATAACCTCTTGTCAATCCATCAAATTGATAACCTAAATCAGTCAAACCTTGAATAATACTTTTTTTCTCAGCATCTATTGGATTACCTTCACTATCAAAAGTTTGATAAGTTTCATAAGGTTTTACAAGCAACTCTAATACACCATTTTGCTTGGCATATTCTTTTAACTCCGCATAAAAAACTGGAAGAGCATCTTGTTGGGTATAAATCGGACCCGAATTGAGCTCCATATGCAGACCACCCAGCATGGGCAAGCTATAAACCAGAGCTGCAACTTGAATTTCTCCTTCTTGTTTCAAAGCAAGATAAACAATTCGAGCCCCTCTTTTTTCTAACAAGTCCCCCATCTGAACAGATTGCATAAAGGAACGAGAAGAAACCTGACCAGAATAAGCCTGAAACTCTTCTTTCGTGAGTGTAATTAGTGCCATATACTTACTTTCTATGTTTTTTTCTTAATGTTTTACGGAAATCAAGAGCAAGTCTTAACAGAGGATAGAGAGGATGGGTAGGCATTGTAAATTCACCCAAGTATTCTTCAATCGTTGGATTAAAATTAGCTTTAAAACGATAGAGTCCACCATCTAAAGCATTCTCGACGCCTCCTAAATTTTGCCATAAAATGCCACGTTCAAAGGAATATCGAGCTGTCTCATACCAAGTCAAAATAGGGGCTTTATATCGTTTAAAATCTTCATCCATTCCTGCGTATAGATTGATAGAAGTTTGTCCGAATTCTAAAGTCAGGGTAGCCGCTAAAGGAACTCTCGCTTGACCTGCATCCATATATTCCTGCAGGAAAGTCAATTCCTCTAACAAACGTTCTTTTTCCTTCTTCTGCGCTTCTACTTTTGAAGTTCGAGTCGACTCAGTAAAGGTCTCTTCCAAGGCTCTGTTTTTCGCTAACTGTTCTTCTAATTCTTGCGAACGTTTAGAAACATCCAAGGTTGCCAAGGTGATATAGGCCTTGTCCTTAAAATTATCTAACAACTTTTTATAATAGGCTTCATTCCTCAAATGAATCTCTTTCCGCTTCTCGGTTTTTTTCATCAAAAAGGAAAAAGACTCCAATAATTCAGTTCCACCAAATTGAATCTCTACCCCCTTATTCCGTGCTGTTCGAATAGCCTGTTTTGTTGACTTGGAAAGTTTATCTTCTTCAAAATTTTCCTTGTATATTTTCGCCTGAATACGAGGTTGAATGGTGTCTCCCATTTCCTCTGTTTTTCCTGACCACCTTACTCCCATTTGTTGCAAACTATCAATAATAGCCAGATTTTCAGGAAATTCTGTTTTTTCCTGATTAATTAAACTTTGAGACAGGCAAATACTTGGGTCAAAAGTCACAAAAATAGCTCTCTTACTGCGAGCATAAGACTTAATGGACTGAATGACAAAACTCAAGAGTTCTGTATCTCCATAATCCAATATGGGTCCTCTTGGGACGTAAAACATTTTATAGCCTAGCGGAAGAGTTCTAATCAAAATACTAGCTGTCGCCAGTAATTTTTCTTCCCTGTAAACACCAAACTTCTCATGTTGCCAATCAGACTTAACTTCTTCCCAAGCACTACTTTGTAATACATTGACTAATTCATGTTCTTTAACAAACTGATCATATTCTAATGTGGGAATGCCAATTTGATAACGATACATCTCTTACTCTCTTTCCAACAATAATAGAATTTAACTACTATTCTACTATTTTTGTTTAGAAAGTCTAGTAAAAACATATTTTAGTTTCTATTCCATAGAAGACATGGTTATTGAAAGAGTAATACAAACTAAACTAGCTTAATCTCTCTTCTAATTTGAAATCGATTGGTAGGGTTGCTAAGAACCGTTCCAATTGTTTTTCCCAGTAGTACCATTCGTGAGTTCCAGCACTATGGCTATAGGTCACATCAAATCCCAGTTTTTTGAGATTTTTCACTGCTAGATTATTGGCTTCGTACAAAAAATCCTGCTCACCACACCAAGCCCAAAGCTTGGTTTTTTTATCCGATTTTTTAGCCAGACTTTCAAGAGAATACGGACTAGCTGTCCAATCTTTAATCTCGCCAAACACACCTCTCCAATAAGCCGTTGTGCCCAGATTTTGGCTCTCAGGAGAAAAATCTTGAAAGCTAAGGGCACCTGAAAAACTAGCTGCATGAGAAAAACGATTTGTTGCAAGAGCCAATTTAAAGCAGCCATAGCCTCCCATAGAGAGGCCAGCGATAAAGGTCTTTTCACGCTTGCTAGTCATATTAGGGAAGAAGCGTTTCAGAACCTCTGGCAATTCCTCTGCTAGAGCTGTGTAATAGTCAAAACCATACTGGGTATCAGTGTACCAACCGTTGCTGGTATTGGGCATGACAACGATGAGATTGGTTCCTCGAAGTAAGCGTTCTACATTGGTCCGCTTGAGCCAACTATTATGGTTGCCAGACATCCCGTGCAAGAGGTACAAGACGGGGATGTCTGTACAATCTGGTTCTTCCACTCGATTGGCATCGGGGTAAAGAACATTCACTCCCCACTCCATATCCAAAACTTGTGAGTAATACTCGATTTTCATTACTGCCATAATTTTTTCCTCTATTTTTCTATAAGAAAAAGCCGAAACTCGACTTTCTCTCTGTTTATTTCAACAATTATTTCGCTTCCATGACTACTGGTAGAATGGCTGGACGACGCTTAGTCTGGTCAAAGAGATACTTAGTCAAATTATCCCGAACCTTCCCTTTGAGATCTGCCCAGTCAAAGTCATCTCCTTGAAGATAGTCTTCTACCGTTTGGTTAATCAATTCTGAACTTTCACGGAGAATATCGCGACTCTTCTTGAGATAAACAAATCCACGCGTGTGAACACGAGCCTTGGCCACAATTTTCTTCTCACGACGGTTAACGGTAATTGCGACGATGAAAATACCGTCCTCTGACAAGACCTTACGGTCACGAAGAACCACATTTCCAACATCACCAATGGCATTCCCGTCAATCAAGACATCCCCTGCTGAAACCGCTCCAGCTGGGACAAAATCTCCATTCTCATAAGCCATGCTTGTTCCCTTTTTAGGGATGAAAATGCGTTCTGGCAACATCCCAACTGCCATAGCAGCCTTGGCATGGGCATCCAACTCACGGTATTCCCCTTGAATTGGGAAGAGATACTTGGGTTGCAAGAGATTGATCATCAACTGCAAATCACGCGCATTTCCGTGCCCTGACACACGCAAGCTTTGGGTGATCAGTTTGACAACCCCGCCAGCTTGGTAAATCATGTTTTCTACACGCGCCATGACCGCTTCTTTAGCGATAGATGGAGTCGTTACAATATAGACCAAGTCACCATCCTTGATTTCCACATAACGGTGGCGACCAATCGACATCTTGCGAAGACCGTTGATAGGCTCACCCATACGACCTGTCTCAAGGATAATCAACTCATGGTCTTCAAAACGAGACATATCTTTTGGTTTAATCAAAAGACTTTCGTTAGCTAGAGACAATTTCTTAAGACGAATAGCAGTACGGACGATATTTTCAATATCAAATCCTGTCAAGACCACACGACGGCCTGTTGCATCCGCAGCGTCAAACACCTGCTGGATACGAGAGAGGTTGCTGGCTACTGCTGCAACAATGATACGACCATCCCAGTCCGAAATGGTTTGAGTGATCTCGTCCCCAACTTCACTTTCGCTAGCCACTTGGATATTACTGTCCGCATTGGCTGAATCGCTAAGAAGAGCTAGAACTCCATCACGACCGATTTCTGCCAAACGAGCAAAGTCTGTGGCATAAGATTCACTAGCTGTCTGGTCAAATTTGAAGTCACCTGTATAAACGATGCTACCTTCAGCTGTCTTCAAGACCACACCCAGACTTTCTGGGATAGAGTGGGTCGTACGGAAGAAGGACACCACAGTCCCGCCAAAATCAATCTCCGTATCCTCATCGATAACATGAAAATCATTAAATTTCTTAACTGTGTCATTTCCTTTGACAAAGAGTTTTGCCAACTCAATGGTCAACTCAGAGCCAAATACAGGTACCTTGGCTTCAGCCAAGAGATAAGGCAGAGCACCAATGGCATCCGCATGGCCGTGGGTCAAGAAGACCCCAGCGATACGATCGCTATTTTCAAAAAGATAGTCCATATTGGGAATGACCACGTCCACCCCTAGTTGTTCATTTTCAGGGTATTTCAGACCTGCATCCAAAACGAAAATAGACCCATCGATTTCAGCGATATACATATTTTTCCCATTTTCACGGACACCGCCAAGTGTTGTTAAACTGATATTACTCATTTTTCCTCCGAAAGCTTAGTTTATCTTGATTATAGGGTTACTTACCCTCTTATTCTAAAAGCACTACTTTTAGCCGAATCTTTTCCTACCATTATACCATTTTTTTAATGATTTTCAAAATGAAGATTTGTTTTCAAAAAAGAGCTGGTTTCCCAACTCTTTCCTATCATCTACTCTTTTTCCATTAAAAAGTCATAAATTTCTTGCACGGTACCCAGCGCCATCATTTCTTGGTCTTTGACGGTTTGTTTGAGATTTTGGTAAATCTGACTCTCAGCTATATCACGCTTTTCAGCCTCTTTATTCACTGTCATGACACCATTTTTAATCATCACAAAGCCTAGCTCTTCAAATACTTGAATCATCTTGACTAGCAAGATTTGTTGGATATTGAGATAAGTAGCCAAATCCTTCAGTTTGTAGCGAATATCAAACTCTGGGAACTGGTAGATAGTCTTGTACAATTTTGCAAACTGCTCTCTAGTCCCATATCCCGTCAGATAGTAGGCCTTGTCAATATCATTTTTGAAATAAACAGCAGAAAAATTCTGCTCCTGAAAAATGGTCTTCAGCTGAGTAATATCCTCAGGAATGGTTTTTACAACAACAGCTTCACTATCTACTAAATCTGGTAGTTCTCCAGCAAAATCCAAGACTGGAACTCCCTCTGGCAAGACTGCATTCTTCCCACGAATGTTAAAAAGTTGAACACCCTCCACACGCGAATCCACCATCATCAACTGCAGGGCAGTTTGGCCATTCCATTGGTTGACAGACAATTTGACTGCCAACTCTAGATTCTTGGTTTGAGAAAATTCTGTTGCCCATCTACCTTGTCCGAAGGCCACCACTTCAAAACTAGCCTCACCCTTAGAAATTTTCAACTTGAGATGGGCATTGCCTGCCCCCATAGTACGGGCACTTTCGACCTGAAAATCCTTGATATAAAAGATAGGTTTCTGATTGTCCATGCCAAAGGGAGCTAAACGTTCAAAACTTTTGACCGTTTCCAAGCTAAGTGTCTCCAAATCCAGTTCTTCATCTAAATTTAACTTGTTCTTGCCAGCAGCATCTGCGCCTTTTTCACGGACATAATCTTCCAAAACCTGAGATAAATCTGAGAGTTTCTCAACTTCCAGCGTCATTCCTGCTGCACCAGCATGACCGCCAAATGCGATAAAGAGGTCGCGATGGGGATCTAGGGCTTCAAAAATATCGACCGCTTCCACACTACGAGCACTACCCTTGGCACGACCGTCCTCTATATTGAGAACGATGACTGTCTGCCCTAGTTCTTCCAACAAACGACCAGCCACGATTCCTAGAACCCCAGGATTCCAGCCTTCCTTAGCCAAGACTTGGACCTTCTTCTCAGGGTCCACCATGGTCTTAGCTTCTTCATAGATATACTGGACGATTTCCTTGCGCTCTTCGTTTTTCTGATGAATCATAAGGGCAATCTCGTGGGCTTCCTCGTCATCAAACCCAGTCAGCAAATCAATGGCAGGATTGGGATCATCCAAACGCCCCAAGGCATTCAAACGAGGGGCAATCTGGAAACCAACCGTTTCTTCTGTTACTTCGTTGGCGGCAATCCCAGCCATATCCAGCATTTCTTGTAGACCTATGCGCTGAGTATGTCCCAGCATTTCCAGACCATACTGAACCAAGATACGGTTCTCATCCGTCAAACTAACCATATCTGCAATGGTACCAATAGCAACCAAATCAAGCAGTTCCACTTGCACTTCTTCTAAAAGGGCACAAGCCAGCTTGAAAGCAACTCCACAACCAGCCAAATATTTGAAAGGATAGTTCGCATCCGGATATTCAGGATGGACAATAGCATAGGCATCGGGCAGAGTTTCAGGCATGGAATGGTGGTCAGTCACAATGACATCTACTCCCATAGACTGGGCCAATTCAATGGCTTCATGACCGGCAACCCCATTATCCACTGTCACTATCAAGGAAATTCCTTCTTGCTCGATAAAGTATTTATAAACACTGGCATTGGGACCATATCCATCAGTAAAACGATTAGGCAGGTAAACACGGCACTCGGCACCAAGCTGTTCCAAACTTTCCTTCACAATCGAAGCTGAAGTCATACCATCCGCATCATAGTCTCCATAAACGAGAATATTTTCCCCTTCTTCAATGGCCTGACGAATCCGAGCCACTGCCTTGTCCATATCATGGAGCAGATAAGGGTCATGCAAGTCCTCCAAGGAAGGTTCTAAAAACTTCTTTAGACTTTCTTGGTCCTGAACCCCTCTTTCAAACAATAAGCGAGCCACCTCAGGACCCAGTCCAGCCTTCTTGGCTATTTTTGTAAAATCCGCATCTTCTACCTGCGGGGCAAACTGCCATTCATAAGTAGGTGTTATCAAAAAGACATCCACTCTTTCTAAGAATTCTATTGCTTCATTATAACACGATTTAGACGTTTTCTCTATCCAGATTGCTTTTTTATAAAATTTTAGTGAATTTTTTCAGATATGATTTGACAAGCCAATTCTTTTGGTGTAGAATCATGTTATAAAATCTAACACAAAGGAGATTCCTTATGGCTTTAGTAGAATTTGAACACGTCGAAAAATATTACGGAGACTACCACGCACTCCGCGACATCAATCTCCGTTTTGAAAAAGGACAAGTTGTTGTCCTCCTTGGCCCTTCTGGTTCCGGGAAGTCAACTCTTATCCGCACCATCAATGGTTTAGAGGCTGTTGACAAGGGAAGTCTCCTAGTCAATGGACACCAAGTAGCAGGTGCTAGTCAGAAAGATTTAGTTCCTCTTCGTAAGGAGGTAGGCATGGTTTTCCAGCATTTCAACCTCTACCCTCACAAAACAGTGTTAGAAAACGTGACACTTGCACCCATAAAAGTTCTAGGAATTGATAAAAAAGAAGCTGAAAAAACAGCTCAAAAATATCTGGAATTTGTAAATATGTGGGACAAGAAAGATTCTTATCCAGCCATGCTTTCTGGTGGACAAAAACAACGGATTGCCATCGCTCGTGGTCTTGCCATGCATCCTGAACTCCTCCTATTTGATGAACCAACATCTGCCCTAGACCCTGAAACCATCGGCGATGTTCTGGCAGTTATGCAAAAATTGGCCCACGATGGTATGAATATGATTGTCGTTACCCATGAAATGGGCTTCGCCCGTGAAGTTGCCGACCGCATCATCTTTATGGCTGACGGAGAAGTTTTAGTGGATACGACAGATGTTGATGACTTTTTCGACAATCCAAGCGAACCTCGTGCTCAACAATTCCTCAGCAAAATCATCAACCACGAAAGTGACAAAGTCAAATAAGGAGGCGCCTATGAAAAAGAAATTCTTTTTATCCGCATTAGTGATTAGCCTTTTCGGCCTTGCTGCTGCAAAACCAGTTCAGGCTGATACCAGTGTCGCAGACATTCAAAAGAGAGGCGAGCTGGTTGTTGGTGTGAAACAAGACGTTCCCAATTTCGGTTACAAGGATCCCAAGACAGGGACCTATTCTGGTATCGAAACGGACTTGGCCAAGATGGTAGCTGATGAACTCAAGGTCAAGATTCGCTATGTGCCGGTTACAGCACAAACCCGTGGCCCCCTTCTAGATAACGAACAGGTCGATATGGATATCGCGACCTTTACCATCACAGATGAACGCAAAAAACTCTACAACTTCACCAGCCCTTACTACACAGATGCCTCTGGCTTTTTGGTCAATAAATCTGCCAAAATCAAAAGCATCGAGGACCTAAACGGCAAAACCATCGGAGTTGCCCAAGGTTCCATTACTCAACGTCTGATTACCGAACTGGGTAAAAAGAAAGGCTTGACCTTTAAATTCGTCGAACTTGGTTCCTACCCAGAATTGATTACTTCCCTACATGCTCACCGTATTGATGCCTTTTCCGTTGACCGTTCTATCCTATCTGGTTACATCAGTAAACGGACAGAATTGCTTGATGATAGTTTCAAGCCATCTGACTACGGTATCGTTACCAAGAAATCAAATAAAGAGCTCAACGACTATCTCGATAACTTGGTCACCAAATGGAGCAAGGACGGCAGTTTACAAAAACTTTATGACCGTTACAAGCTGAAACCATCCAGCCATACTGCAGATTAAGGAGGACACCCCATGACAGATTTATCATCTTGGACAGCCTATTTTCAGGATTTTGGACAATTTTTCAATGGTTTCCTCTTCACCCTTGCCCTAGCAATTGGATCCTTTATCCTCGCCATGGTTTTGGGCATCTTCTTCGGAGCTATGTCAACCAGTAAACGTCCAATTTTGCGCATTTTAGCTCGTATCTTTGTCGAGTTTTACCAAAACACTCCCCTCTTGGTACAGTTTGTTATCGTTTTTTATGGTTTGCCTCTTATTAGTGACCATATCATCATGATTCCGATTTATTGGACGGCTGTACTCTGCGTGGGACTCTATCACGGTGCCTATATCGCTGAGGTAATTCGTTCAGGAATTCAGTCTATTCCTAGCGGTCAGATGGAGGCTGCCTTGTCGCAAGGTTTTACCTATATCAGTGCTATGCGTTTGATTATCTTGCCTCAGGCCTTTCGTATCATTCTCCCTCCTTTGACCAACCAAATTGTTAACCTCATCAAAAACACTTCTACAGTCGCTATTATCTCTGGAGTGGACTTGATGTTTGTGACCAAGTCTTGGTCGGCACTTAACGGAAACTACATTCCAGCATTTTTAGGTGCTGCCCTTCTCTACTTTTCTCTTTGCTTCCCTGTTGCCCAGTTTGGTCGCAAGATGGAGCAAGCCAACAAAAAAGCCTATTCACTTTAGGAGGTTACTATGGAATCCATTTTAGAAGTTTTGACCCCAGATAACCTAGTCTTTATCTTTAAAGGATTTGGCTTGACCCTCTATATTTCTCTGATTGCCATCGTCCTCTCTACCCTTATCGGTACAGTTCTGGCGGTCATGAGAAATGGGAAAAATCCTATCTTACGTATCATCTCCAGCATTTACATCGAATTTGTACGTAATGTTCCCAACCTTCTCTGGATTTTCACTATCTTTTTAGTGTTCAAGATGAAGTCCACTCCAGCTGGTATCACTGCCTTCACCCTCTTTACCTCAGCAGCCTTAGCTGAGATTATCCGTGGCGGTCTCAATGCCGTGGACAAGGGCCAGTACGAAGCGGGAATGTCGCAAGGATTTACCTCAGCCCAAATCCTCTACCACATCATTCTCCCACAAGCGATCCGTAAAATGCTTCCAGCCATCATTTCTCAGTTTGTGACCGTGATTAAGGATACCAGTCTTCTTTACTCTGTTATCGCCCTACAAGAGCTCTTTGGAGCCAGCCAAATTCTCATGGGCCGTTATTTCGAACCAGAGCAAGTCTTCAGTCTTTATATCTTGATTGCCCTCATCTACTTCAGCTTTAACCTAGCAATCTCTAGCTTGTCTCATATGCTGGCCAAACGTTGGCAACAAGCTGCAGAATAATAAATTAGCTCTCCAGTTCAATTGGAGAGTTTTTTGATGAGAGTAGATATTTATAGAACTCAATTTGACACCATACTTTTTCTATGATAAAATGTAACAATTTTGTTTACAACAAATCAAAATCTAAATGAAATGGAATTTTCTATGAAATCAATCAAAGGACTACACTTTATCATAGCTAGTTTTATCTTGACTATTTTGACTTGGATGAACACTTCTCCCCAATTCATGATTCCAGGACTAGCTTTAACAAGCCTATCTCTGACGTTTATCCTCGCCACTCGTCTCCCCCTACTAGAAAGCTGGTTTCACGGTTTGGAAAAGGTCTATACTGTCCACAAATTCACATCCTTTCTCTCCATCATCCTACTCATCTTTCATAACTTTAGTATGGGCGGTTTGTGGGGCTCTCGTTTAGCTGCTCAGTTTGGCAATCTTGCCATCTATATCTTTGTCAGTATCATCCTTGTCGCCTATTTAGGCAAATACATCCAATACGAAGCTTGGCGATGGATTCACCGCCTGGTTTACCTAGCCTATATTTTTGGACTCTTTCACGTCTACATGATGATGGGCAATCGCCTCCTCACATTTAACCTCCTAAGTTTTCTTGTTGGTAGCTATGCCCTTTTAGGTTTACTGGCTGGTTTTTATATCATCTTCCTTTATCAAAAGATTGGCTTCCCCTATCTAGGGAAAATTACCAATCTCAAACGATTAAATCACGATACTAGAGAAATTCAAATCCATCTTAGCAGACCTTTCGACTATCAATCAGGACAATTTGCCTTCCTAAAGATTTTCCAAGAAGGCTTTGAAAGTGCTCAGCATCCCTTTTCTATCTCAGGAGGTCATGGTCAAACTCTTTACTTTACTGTCAAAAATTCAGGCGACCATACCAAGAATATCTATGACAATCTTCAAGTCGGCAGCAAAGTAAGTGTAGACAGAGCTTACGGGCACATGATTATAGAAGAAGGACGAGAAAATCAGGTTTGGATTGCTGGAGGTATTGGGATTACCCCCTTCATCTCTTACATCCGTGAACATCCTATTTTAGATAAACAGGTTCACTTCTACTATAGCTTCCGTGGAGAGGAAAATGCAGTTTATATAGATTTGCTCCATGACTATGCTCAGAAAAATCCTAATTTTGAACTCCATCTAGTAGACAGTAGGAAAGACGCCTATCTTAATTTTGAACAAAAAGAAGTACCCGAACATGCGAGCGTCTATATGTGTGGTCCTCTTTCTATGATGAAGTCACTTGCCAAATAGATTAAGAAACAAAATCCAAAAACAGACCTTATTTACGAAGGATTCAAGTTTAAATAACCACTCATACTCTCCTGGAATTTCCCAGGAGTTTTTTCTACGCAATCTCAAAAAACACTGCCAGATTTCTAGCAGTGTTTTGACATTTCATTTGCAGGCATCTACCCCTCTTACTCCTTCATTTGACTTTCTGCATCAGCCACGACTTGTTCTAGACTGGTCTGCCCAAGTTCAGCCTCCATAGCCAGCTGAATTCTCTCCAATTTTTGATCCAAAACATCATGAATACGAGCTCCAACTGGGCAATTTGGATTTGGATTGTCATGGAAACTGAAGAGTTGACCTGTCTTACCAAGACACTCAACCGCTTGATAAACATCTAATAGACTAATATCCTTGAGATCCTTAACAATCTCTGTTCCCCCTGTTCCACGCGCGACTGAAATCAGCTCTGCCTTCTTCAACTGGGACAAGGTTTTTCTGATAATGACAGGATTGACCCCGACACTAGCAGCCAGAAAATCACTGGTCACCTTGCTTTCCTTCCCCTCGAGAGCAATGATTATCAGCATATGAGTCGCAATGGTAAATCTACTTGGAATTTGCATCCTCTTCTCCTTTTTACGAGGCTACCCTGCCTCTACTCTTCTTTTTCTTTTATTATACCCTTTTTGGTTGTAATGTCAATCATTACCACTTTTCAACCAAGCATCTAATTCCCTATCATAGCCCTCTTTCTGGGCCAATTCTCTCAGAAATTCCTGATTATGAGTATGATGGATACCATTGACCAGACTTTCATAATAAACCTCAAAATAGGGAAGTTTGAGGTCTTTAGCTAGCTGCAATTCAGCTGCTACATCGTAGTCCACCCGTCGGAAGTCCATATCTACCAAGCCCTTGTCATCAAACTCTAAAATCATATACTGAGCTCGCAAGTCCTTCCGTAACTGGGCATCTAGAAAGAAAGGCTGCCCAATCGAACCTGGATTGACAATCAATTGTCCACCAGTACCATAACGAAGCAACTGCTGATGAATATGACCATAAACAGCAATATCGCAAGGCGGATTGGTCACCAAGCGGTCAAAATCCTCTTGCGCTCCAGTATGAATCAACTCTCTCCCCCAGTTCTTATCAGGAAGATGGTGGCTAATTCCCACCGTCAAAGCCCCAAACTGACGATGAATCTGGAGTGGTTGATTGTGGAGCAGTTCAATTTCTTCTAGGGAAATTTCCTCTAAAACATACTGGCACTGGCGCAAGAGATAGCGTTGACTGGGGCGAGTACTATCCAATTCCTTACGGACACCATGCCAAAGACTGTCTTCCCAGTTTCCCAAAACTCTAGCCATAATCGGTAGTTGAGCCAACAAGTCCAAAATCCTTCTACGCCCTGTCCCCGGCATGAGAATGTCTCCCAAAAGCCAGTATTCATCCACTCCTAGCTGCCGAGCATCTGCCAAAACAGCCTCCAGGGCGGTGGTATTGCCATGAATATCTGAAAGAAGAGCTATTTTCGTCATATCCATCTCCTCGTTTCCTATTATATTTCTTCTTAGTATTATAACAAAAAATACTGTATAATAGCGTTCTTCAGCCCGCTCTTACTAAATCCAGAACACTACTTTTATCATTGTCAAGGCCTATCAATAAGATGATTTCACATTACTCCTAACAAAGCATAGCAAGCACTCTTTCAATGAAGAAAATTCAAAAAAATCTACAAATATCTTGAAAAATCTCACAATCATGCTATAATAATCCATAGAGACAAGTCACTTAGTCCCTTTCTACTAGAGAGTGCGTGGTTGCTGGAAACGCATAGAGAGCCTAAACTGATACTACTCTTGAGTTTTTTATGAAAACATAAAACGGTGGCCACGTTAGAGCCAATCAGAGGTGTCCCTCTCTTTTGAGGTACATAAATGAAGGTGGAACCACGTTGCGACGTCCTTTCGAGGATGTCGCTTTTTGTTTTTCTAGCTTTCACAATCCTCTGTCCCTGTTTTCAGAATAGGGTTAACACATTCGTCAATAATATAAGTAAGGAGAACATCATGATTAACATTACTTTCCCAGATGGCGCTGTTCGTGAATTCGAATCTGGCGTTACAACTTTTGAAATTGCCCAATCTATCAGCAATTCCCTAGCTAAAAAGGCCTTGGCTGGTAAATTCAACGGCAAACTCATCGACACTACTCGTGCTATCACTGAAGATGGAAGCATTGAAATCGTGACACCTGATCACGAAGATGCCCTTCCAATCTTGCGTCACTCAGCTGCTCACTTGTTCGCCCAAGCAGCTCGTCGTCTTTTCCCAGACATTCACTTGGGAGTTGGTCCAGCCATCGAAGACGGCTTCTACTACGATACTGACAACACAGCTGGTCAAATCTCTAACGAAGACCTTCCTCGTATCGAAGAAGAAATGCAAAAAATCGTTAAAGAAAACTTCCCATCAATCCGTGAAGAAGTGACTAAAGACGAGGCACGTGAAATCTTCAAGAACGACCCTTACAAGTTGGAATTGATTGAAGAACACTCAGAAGACGAAGGCGGTTTGACTATCTATCGTCAGGGTGAATATGTAGACCTTTGCCGTGGCCCACACGTCCCTTCAACAGGCCGTATCCAAATCTTCCACCTTCTCCATGTAGCAGGTGCTTACTGGCGTGGAAATAGCGACAACGCTATGATGCAACGTATCTACGGTACAGCTTGGTTTGACAAAAAAGACTTGAAAAACTACCTTCAAATGCGTGAAGAAGCTAAGGAACGTGACCACCGTAAACTTGGTAAAGAGCTTGATCTCTTCATGATTTCTCAAGAGGTTGGTCAAGGACTTCCATTCTGGTTGCCAAATGGTGCGACTATCCGTCGTGAATTGGAACGCTACATCGTAGACAAAGAGTTGGCTTCTGGCTACCAACACGTATACACTCCACCACTTGCTTCTGTTGAACTTTACAAGACTTCTGGTCACTGGGATCATTACCAAGAAGACATGTTCCCAACTATGGACATGGGTGACGGGGAAGAATTTGTCCTTCGTCCAATGAACTGTCCACACCACATTCAAGTCTTCAAACATCATGTTCACTCATACCGTGAGTTGCCAATCCGTATCGCTGAAATCGGTATGATGCACCGTTATGAAAAATCTGGTGCCCTCACTGGTCTTCAACGTGTACGTGAAATGTCACTCAACGACGGTCACCTCTTCGTTACTCCAGAACAAATCCAAGAAGAATTCCAGCGCGCCCTTCAGTTGATTATCGATGTTTATGAAGACTTCAACTTGACTGAATACCGCTTCCGCCTCTCTCTTCGCGATCCTCAAGATACTCACAAGTACTTTGACAACGATGAGATGTGGGAAAATGCCCAAACCATGCTTCGTGCAGCCCTTGATGAAATGGGTGTGGACTACTTTGAAGCCGAAGGTGAAGCAGCCTTCTACGGACCAAAATTGGATATTCAAGTTAAGACAGCCCTTGGAAAAGAAGAAACTCTTTCTACTATCCAACTTGACTTCTTGCTTCCAGAACGCTTCGACCTTAAATACATCGGAGCTGATGGCGAAGAGCACCGTCCAGTTATGATCCACCGTGGCGTTATCTCAACTATGGAACGCTTCACAGCTATCTTGATTGAAAACTACAAGGGTGCCTTCCCAACATGGCTTGCACCACACCAAGTAACCCTCATCCCAGTTTCTAACGAGAAACACGTGGACTACGCTTGGGAAGTGGCTAAGAAACTCCGTGACCGCGGTGTCCGTGCAGACGTAGATGAGCGCAATGAAAAAATGCAGTTCAAGATCCGTGCTTCACAAACAAGCAAGATTCCTTACCAATTGATCGTTGGGGACAAAGAAATGGAAGACGGAACAGTCAATGTTCGTCGCTACGGCCAAAAAGAAACACAAACTATCTCAGTCGATGACTTTGTTCAAGCTATCCTAGCTGATATCGCCAACAAATCACGCGTTGAGAAATAATAGATAAAACCTGGGATAAAATCCTAGCTACCTAAAAAGCAACAACTGAAACAGCTGTTGCTTTTTATATTTTTACTCAATGAAAATCAAAAAGCAAACTAGGAAGCTAGCCGCAAGCTGTACTTGAGTACGGTAAGGCGACGCTGACGTGGTTTGAATTTGATTTTCGAAGAGTATTATTTAATCCGAGCTAGTAGTGATTGACCAAACCACCACACAAGATTTGCTTTCATGAGTTAGATAAGGTCAATATCCTCAATCCTTGTCTGCTTCATTTTCTTTTACGAGATCTTTTTGTGAATCTTTTTCAGAGAGTTTTTGATCGATATACTTGTCAATGTTTTCATAAAATTCCTTGGTCGCTTCACTATCTAATGTTGGCGAATTATGAACTTGATTGACTTTCAATTGAACAGATTGAATACCGTAAGAGGCTTGTTTTTGGTGGAGCGTTTCTAATTCTTCTTCTGAAATCGGATCTCCAACAACCGTCAAGACCAACTCATTGTTTCTTGATTTGTAGACTTGATTAATGACCGTGTGATTGGCGAACTCTTTTCCTACAAACTGCTTGATTCCTTCTTTTCGCGCTTGTTCTATTGTCAGAGTAACTGCCGAATAGCTAGCTGGAAGAATCAACAATACAATCAAAGATATCAAGCCAATTCTCATTTTAATGCTCAGCTCTTTAAATGAAGTTAAAGGAGATTTTCTCATCAAAATTCTTGTTCCAACAATGTTGGCTAGCATGATAAAGACACAGTTGATCAAGAAAAGATAGAGAGCCCCCAATAAAAATCGTACATTCCCATTAGCTAAACCATAGCCAGCAGTACAGATAGGCGGCATCAGAGCTGTAGCAATGGCTACTCCTGGCACGATATTGTTTGCTTCTTTTTTCCTTGAACCGATCACACCAGCAATCCCACCAGCAATAGCAATGAGGACATCCCAAATGGTTGGAGAGGTTCGTGCAATCAACTCGCTACTTGCATAAGACAAGGGAGAAATCCAGAAATACAGAGTCGAGACAAGCAAACTGACCAACACTTGAGTCAATAAAACCTCTAGAGATTGCTTGATTAAACGCGTATCAAAAATAGCTAAACCGAATCCCAGTCCAACAATCGGTGTCATGAGAGGTGAAATCAACATGGCTCCTATAATGACAGCTGTTGAATTCATATTTAGTCCGATAGAGGCAATAAAAATTGCACACATCAAAATCGCTGTATCTCTCAATCGAACATGAAGGTCATCGTATAATTTCTCACGGTATTCCCGTGTTGAATAATTGGCAGTCATTTGTCCTCTCCTCTTTCCTTATTTAAATTGGTATAATAATTAAAAATAACAGCTGATAAACAGCCAAAAAATATGAGCCCATAAATCGTCAAGAAGACACTGGTAATCCTTCCAATCAAGGTCACAGCTAGGAGATCCCCGTAGCCGACAGTCGTCGAAGTCACAAAAGCATACCAAAGACCGTCTCCGTAATTTGTGATAGCAGGTTCAACTAGGAAAAGCACGCCTCCTGACCCAAAAACAAAGGTCACAAAACTCAGAGCAAACCGAGTAAAACCCGTAACCTGCATAATATGCCATAACATTTTTAAACGTTTCATTTGTTCTCCTTATTCATACTAGCTCCTGACCGAGCCGTTTTTTTCCAATAATCAAAGTGAAGATAGGACATGATCTCCATCACCAAACCCCAGTCCAACAATCGGTGTCATGAGAGGTGAAATTAACATGGCTCCAATAATAACAGCTGTTGAATTCATATTTAGACCGATAGAGGCAATAAAAATTGCACACATCAAAATCACTGTATCTCTTAATCGAACATGAAGATCATCATATAATTTCTCACGGTATTCACGTGTTGAATAGTTTCCAGTCATTGGTTACTCCTTTTATTTCGTATAATTTTGTTTCTGCATGGATGATGGTAGAGAGACTTCTGTCCAATCTTACATATTTTTCTTCTCACCTGTTATTCTTTTGAAAATTATCCTTTAAATATCCGTCAGTCCATCCTTAACATTATATCAAAAATTTTACAGTCTTTCTTCGAAGAAATCTATCAATTGAATAGATAGATGAAGCAAGAAATTTTTGTTTCCTTATCCGAAGAAGGAAAAACGGTATCTCCTGAACCTTGATACTGTACTGACCCCAAAAAGTTAGACAATTAATTTATCCGAAGGATTTAGTTCTGTATTGTACAGGGCTAAGTCCTTTTAGTTTTACCTTAATTCGTTTGTTGTTGTAGTAATCGATATAGTCTATA
>NZ_WIJO01000027.1:0-25471 GCF_009496205.1 Streptococcus mitis | reverse complement strand
TGTGAATAGGCAAATAGAAGAGTAGCTATAAGCATTTTAGGGTGATAAGACGGGCGACCAAAGGCATGATAGAAGGCATGGAAGTGACAATCCTCCAAGGTATTCACCACTTTTTCAATAGTAAAGATGAGATGGTCTTGTGGTAAGAAAGAACTGATTTCTAGTGGTAAAGTTGTTTGATTTGTGTTATAGTAAATATGCATGGGATAACCTTTCTAAATGGTTTATTAAGCAATTCTATTTTACCAAGACTATCGTAACCATGCAAAAAAGCAACGGCAAATCCGTTGCTTTTTTTGGAAATAAGGGACTATTGTCCCAGACTCCTTTTATCTGGAAATTAAGAAATGAGCATATTTCTTTCCTTGTTTAGCGGAATTGGTTATAATATACGGTACAAAGGAATGAATGAATATGTATCGTGTTATAGAAATGTACGGAGATTTTGAACCTTGGTGGTTTATAGAAGGTTGGGAAGAAGATATTGTAGCAAGTAGAAAATTTGATCAGTATTATGATGCTCTCAAATACTATAAAACTTGCTGGTTTAGACTGGAACAAGAATCCCCTCTTTATAAAAGTAGAAGTGACTTGATGACTATTTTTTGGGATCCAGAAGACCAACGCTGGTGTGATGAATGTGACGACTATTTACAACAATACCATTCTTTGGCTCTTTTGCAGGACGAGCAGGTTATCCCAGATGAAAAATTACGTCCAGGCTATGAAAAACAAACAGGTAAGGAAAGGCACCGTTCTTGCCGTATGAAATTAAAATAGAGAAAAAGTAACTTTTTTGGAGTTGCTTTTTTTATTTTTCCAAATCTTTGCGAATAGTATAGGTGAGGAGGTAAGTATGGTTCAAGAAATTGCACAAGAAATCATTCGTTCGGCTCGGAAAAAAGGGGCACAAGACATTTATTTTGTCCCCAAGTTAGACGCTTATGAGCTTCATATGAGAATAGGAGACGAGCGCTGTAAAATCGGTTGTTATGATTTCGAAAAATTTGCGGCCGTCATCAGTCACTTTAAGTTTGTGGCAGGTATGAATGTTGGAGAAAAGCGACGTAGTCAACTTGGTTCCTGTGATTATGCCTATGACCAGAAGATGGCGTCCCTACGTCTATCTACTGTAGGCGATTATCGAGGGCAGGAGAGTTTGGTGATTCGCTTGTTGCATGATGAGGAGCAGGATTTGCATTTTTGGTTTCAGGATATTGAAGAACTTGGCAAGCAGTACAGGCAACGTGGTCTCTATCTCTTTGCTGGTCCAGTCGGAAGTGGCAAGACGACCTTGATGCATGAATTGGCCAAGTTACTCTTTAAAGGACAGCAAGTTATGTCCATCGAAGATCCTGTAGAAATCAAGCAGGACGACATGCTTCAGTTGCAGTTGAACGAAGCAATCGGGTTGACCTATGAAAATCTCATCAAACTTTCCTTGCGTCATCGGCCAGATCTCTTGATTATCGGAGAAATTCGGGACAGCGAGACGGCGCGTGCAGTTGTTAGAGCCAGTTTGACAGGGGCGACAGTCTTTTCAACCATCCATGCCAAGAGCATTCGAGGTGTTTATGAGCGCCTGCTGGAGTTGGGTGTGAGTGAGGAGGAATTGGCAGTCGTTCTGCAAGGTGTTTGTTACCAGAGATTAATCGGGGGAGGAGGAATCGTTGACTTTGCAAACAAAGACTATCAAGAACACCAGCCAACTAGCTGGAATGAACAGATTGACCAGCTTCTTAAAGATGGACATATCACAAGTCTTCAGGCTGAAACGGAAAAAATTAGCTACAGCTAAGCAAAAAAATATCATCACCTTGTTTAACAATCTCTTTTCCAGCGGTTTTCATCTAGTGGAGACTATCTCATTTTTAGATAGGAGTGCTTTGTTGGACAAGCAGTGTGTGACCCAGATGCGTACAGGTTTGTCTCAGGGGAAATCATTCTCAGAAATGATGGAAAGTTTGGGTTTTTCAAGTGCCATTGTCACTCAGTTATCCCTAGCTGAAGTTCATGGGAATCTCCACCTTAGTTTAGGAAAGATAGAAGAGTATCTGGACAATCTGACCAAGGTCAAGAAAAAATTAATTGAAGTAGCGACCTATCCCTTGATTTTGCTGGGTTTTCTTTTCTTAATTATGCTGGGGCTACGGAACTATCTACTACCACAACTGGATAGTAGCAATATTGCCACCCAAATCATTGGAAATCTGCCACAAATCTTTCTAGGAATGGTGGGGTTTGTTTCCATACTTGCCCTTTTAGCACTAACTTTCTATAAAAGAAGTTCCAAAATGCGTGTCTTTTCTATCTTAGCGCGTCTTCCCTTCTTTGGAATCTTTGTTCAGACTTATTTGACAGCTTATTATGCGCGTGAATGGGGGAATATGATTTCTCAAGGGATGGAGTTGACGCAGATTTTTCAAATGATGCAGGAACAAGGTTCCCAACTCTTTAAAGAAATCGGTCAAGATCTAGCTCAAGCCCTACAAAATGGTCGCGAATTTTCTCAAACCATAGCAACCTATCCTTTCTTTAAGAAAGAGTTGAGTCTTATTATCGAGTATGGTGAAGTCAAGTCCAAGCTGGGGAGTGAGTTGGAAATCTATGCTGAAAAAACTTGGGAAGCCTTTTTTACCCGAGTTAACCGCACCATGAATTTGGTGCAGCCACTGGTTTTTATCTTTGTGGCACTGATTATCGTTTTACTTTATGCGGCAATGCTCATGCCCATGTATCAAAATATGGAGGTAAATTTTTAACATGAAAAAAATGATGACATTCTTGAAAAAAGCGAAAGTGAAGGCTTTTACACTTGTGGAGATGTTGGTGGTCTTGCTCATCATCAGCGTGCTTCTCTTGCTCTTTGTACCTAATCTGACCAAGCAAAAAGAAGCAGTCAACGACAAAGGAAAAGCTGCTGTTGTTAAGGTGGTGGAAAGCCAGGCAGAGCTTTATAGCTTAGATAAAAATGAAGATGCTAGCCTAAGCAAGTTACAAGCAGATGGGAGAATCACAGAAGAACAGGCTAAAGCTTATAAAGAATACCATGCTAAACAAAATACCAGTCAAACCGTTGCAGATTAAGGCCTTTACCATGCTTGAAAGTCTCTTGGTTTTGGGTCTTGTGAGTATCCTTGCCTTGGGCTTGTCAGGTTCTGTTCAGTCCACTTTTGCGGCGGTAGAGGATCAGATTTTCTTTATGGAGTTTGAAGAACTCTATCGGGAAACCCAAAAACGCAGTGTAGCCAGTCAGCAAAAGACTAGTCTGAACTTAGATGGGCAGACAATCACTAACGGCAGTCAAAAGTTGACAGTTCCCAAAGGGATTCAGGCACCATCAGGCCAAAGTATTACATTTGATCGAGCTGGGGGCAATTCGTCCCTGGCTAAGGTTGAATTTCATACCAGTAAAGGAGCGATTCGTTATCAATTATATCTAGGAAATGGAAAAATTAAACGCATTAAGGAAACAAAAAATTAGGGCAGTGATTTTACTGGAAGCAGTGGTTGCTTTAGCTATCTTTGCTAGTATTGCGACCCTACTTTTGGGACAAATTCAAAAAAATAGGCAAGAAGAAGCAAAAATCTTGCAAAAGGAAGAAGTCTTGAGGGTAGCTAAGATGGCCTTGCAGACAGGTCAAAATCAGGTAAACATAAACGGAGTTGAGATTCAGATGTTTTCTAGTGAAAAAGGATTGGAGGTTTATCATGGCTCAGAACAGTTGTTGGCTATCAAAGAGCCATAAGGTCAAGGCTTTTACCTTGTTAGAATCCCTTATTGCTCTCGTTGTTATCAGTGGAAGCTTACTCCTCTTTCAAGCCATGAGTCAGCTCCTCATTTCAGAAGTTCGCTACCAGCAGCAAAGCGAGCAAAAAGAGTGGCTCTTGTTTGTGGATCAGCTAGAGGCAGAATTAGACCGTTCGCAGTTCGAAAAAGTAGAAGGCAATCGTATCTATATGAAGCAGGATGGTAAGGATATCTCTATTGGTAAGTCAAAATCGGACGATTTTCGAAAAACCGATGCCGGTGGACGAGGTTATCAGCCCATGGTTTATGGCCTCAAATCAGCTCAGATTACAGAGGATAAGCAATTGGTTCGTTTTCGTTTCCAGTTTCAGAAAGGCTTAGAAAGGGAGTTCATCTATCGTGTGGAAAAAGAAAAAAGTTAAGGCAGGAGTTCTCCTCTATGCAGTCACCATTTCAGCCATTTTCAGCCTTTTATTGCAGTTCTATTTGAACCGACAAGTCGCCCACTATCAAGACTATGCTGTAAATAAAGAAAAGTTAATCGCTTTTGCCATGGCTAAACGAACCAAGGATAAAGCCGAGCAAGAAAGTGGGGAGCAGGTCTTTAATCTAGGTCAGGTAAGCTATCAAAACAAGAAAACTGGCTTGGTGACGACGGTTCGTACGCCTAAGAGTCAATATGAGTTCCTATTTCCTTCAGTCAAAATCAAAGAAGAGAAAACGGATAAAAAGGAAAAGGTAGTGACTGATTCAAGTAATCAAGCGGAAAAGAAAAAATCAGAAGAGAAGTCTGAAAAGAAAGAGAATTCCTAGTCAATTCAACTACTTTGTGCTAAACTAAAAATATGAAACATGATTTTAACCACAAAGCAGAAACTTTCGATTCCCCTAAAAATATCTTTCTTGCAAACTTGGTTTGTCAAGCAGTTGAGAAACAGATTGATTTTCTATCAGACAAAGAAATTTTGGATTTCGGTGGAGGGACGGGTCTACTATCCTTACCCCTAGCCAAGCAGGCCAAGTCTGTAACATTGGTGGATATTTCGGAGAAAATGATGGAGCAAGCTCGTTTGAAAGCGGAGCAGCAAGACATCAAGAATATCCAGTTTTTGGAGCAAGATTTACTGGAAAGACCCTTGGAGAAAGAGTTTGATCTCATTGTTGTTTGTCGTGTTCTTCATCATATGCCTGATTTGGATGCGGCTCTCTCACTGTTTCATCAACATCTGAGAGAAAACGGACAACTTTTACTTGCTGATTTTACCAAGACAGAAGCTAACCATCACGGATTTGAATTGGTTGAACTAGAAAACAGGCTAATTCAGCACGGTTTTTCATCTGTGCATAGTCAGATCCTCTATAGCGCTGAAGACCTGTTTCAAGGAAATTACTCAGAACTCTTTTTAACAGTAGCCCAAAAATCACTCGCCTAGTCAGGGAGTGATTTTTCTATAAGGATGGAAAAAAGAAGGGAAATTTGATAAGATAGGAATATGGATTTTGAAAAAATTGAACAAGCTTATACGTATTTACTAGAGAATGTCCAAGTCATTCAAAGTGATTTGGCGACCAACTTTTATGACGCCCTGGTGGAGCAAAACAGCATCTATTTGGATGGTGAGACTGAGTTAGAGCAGGTCAAGGAGAACAATCAGGCCCTTAAGCGTTTAGCACTACGCAAAGAAGAATGGCTCAAGACCTACCAGTTTCTCTTGATGAAGGCTGGACAAACAGAACCCTTGCAGGCCAATCACCAGTTTACACCGGATGCTATTGCTTTGCTTTTAGTGTTTATTGTGGAAGAGTTGTTTACAGAGAAGGAAATCACTATCCTCGAAATGGGTTCTGGGATGGGAATTTTGGGCGCTACTTTCTTGACCTCGCTTGCTAAAAAAGTGGATTACTTGGGAATGGAAGTGGATGATTTGCTGATTGATTTGGCGGCTAGTATGGCAGATGTAATTGGTTTGCAGGCTGGTTTTGTCCAAGGAGATGCCGTTCGTCCACAAATGCTCAAAGAAAGCTATGTGGTCATCAGCGACTTGCCTGTCGGCTATTATCCTGATGATGCCGTTGCGTCGCGCCATCAAGTTGCTTCTAGTCAAGAACATACCTACGCCCATCACTTGCTCATGGAACAAGGACTTAAGTACCTCAAGTCAGATGGATACGCTATTTTTCTCGCTCCGAGTGATTTGTTGACCAGTCCTCAAAGTGATTTGTTGAAAGGTTGGTTGAAAGAGGAGGCGAATCTAGTTGCCATGATCAGTCTGCCTGAAAATCTCTTTGCCAATGCCAAACAATCTAAGACTATTTTTATCTTACAGAAGAAAAGTGAAATAGCAGTGGAGCCTTTTGTTTATCCACTTGCTAGCTTGCAAGATGCAAGTGTTTTAATGAAATTTAAAGAAAATTTTCAAAAATGGACTCAAGGTACTGAAATATAAAATAGATTTTGTTATAATAGATGAAAACGCTTAAAAAGGGGTATCATGTTATGACAAAAACAATTGCAATCAATGCGGGAAGTTCAAGTTTGAAATGGCAACTTTATCAAATGCCAGAGGAAAAAGTTCTTGCTAAAGGTTTAATTGAACGGATTGGTTTGAAAGATTCTATTTCAACTGTAAAATTTGATGGCCGTTCTGAACAACAAATTTTGGATATCGAAAATCACACACAAGCTGTTAAAATCTTATTGGATGATTTGATTCGTTTCGATATTATCAAGGCTTATGATGAGATTACAGGTGTTGGACACCGTGTTGTTGCCGGTGGAGAATATTTCAAAGAATCAACAGTCGTTGAGGGAGATGTTTTAGAAAAAGTTGAAGAGTTGAGCTTGTTGGCTCCTCTCCACAATCCAGCCAATGCAGCAGGTGTTCGTGCCTTCAAGGAATTGTTGCCAGACATTACCAGTGTAGTTGTTTTTGATACTTCATTCCACACAACTATGCCAGAGAAAGCTTATCGCTACCCTCTACCAACAAAATATTACACAGAAAACAAGGTTCGTAAATATGGTGCCCACGGTACAAGTCACCAGTTTGTAGCAGGAGAAGCAGCAAAACTCTTGGGCCGTCCATTAGAGGACTTGAAATTGATTACTTGCCACATCGGTAATGGTGCTTCTATTACAGCTGTTAAGGGTGGTCAATCTGTTGATACTTCAATGGGATTCACTCCACTTGGTGGTGTGATGATGGGAACACGTACAGGAGATATTGACCCAGCTATCATTCCTTACTTAATGCAATATACAGAGGACTTTAACACGCCTGAAGACATTAGTCACGTTCTTAATCGTGAATCAGGACTGATGGGGGTTTCAGGTAAATCTAGTGATATGCGTGATGTGATTGCTGCTATGGAAGAAGGGGACCACGATGCCACTTTGGCTTATGAAATGTATGTTGACCGTATCCAAAAACATATCGGGCAATACATTGCGGTCCTAAATGGAGCAGATGCTATTATCTTTACTGCAGGTATCGGTGAAAATGCTGCAAACGTACGTGAAGATGTTATCTCAGGTATCTCTTGGTTTGGCTGTGATGTTGATCCAGAAAAGAACGTCTTTGGCGTGACAGGAGACATCTCAACAGATGCAGCGAAGATTCGTGTCTTGGTTATTCCAACAGATGAAGAATTAGTCATTGCCCGTGACGTTGAACGTTTGAAAAAATAACTAAAATCAGAAAAAATATTCCGTACAAGGAGTTGGGAAAGAGATTTTTCCAGCTTCTTTTTCTGATGGAAATGTCCAAAACCTTGCTATGATTGGCTTTTTTGAAAAATATGGTATAATAGTAGTAATTTAATAGATGGAGTTGAGTTTTGAAGAAAAACTTTCGTGTAAAAAGAGAGAAAGATTTTAAGGCGATTTTCAAGGAGGGGACAAGTTTTGCCAATCGCAAATTTGTTGTCTACCAATTAGAAAACCAGAAAAACCATTTTCGAGTAGGTCTATCAGTTAGCAAAAAACTGGGGAATGCGGTCACTAGAAATCAAATTAAGCGACGGATTCGGCATATTATCCAGAATGCCAAAGGGAGTCTGGTAGAAGATGTCGACTTTGTTGTCATTGCTCGAAAAGGAGTCGAAACCTTGGGATACGCAGAGATGGAGAAAAATCTACTCCACGTATTAAAATTATCAAAGATTTACCAGGAAGGAAATGGGAGTGAAAAAGAAACTACAGTTGACTAGTTTGCTAGGACTGTCCCTATTGATCATGACAGCCTGTGCAACTAATGGGACAACTAGCGATATTACAGCCGATTCGGCTGATTTTTGGAGTAAATTTGTTTACTTCTTTGCGGAAATCATTCGCTTTTTGTCGTTTGATATCAGTATCGGAGTGGGAATTATCCTCTTTACGGTCTTGATTCGTACAGTTCTCTTGCCAGTCTTCCAAGTGCAAATGGTGGCTTCTAGAAAAATGCAGGAAGCTCAACCACGTATTAAGGCGCTTCGAGAACAATATCCAGGTCGAGATATAGAAAGCAGAACCAAGCTAGACCAGGAAATGCGTAAAGTCTTTAAAGAAATGGGTGTCAGACAGTCAGATTCTCTTTGGCCGATTTTGATTCAGATGCCGGTTATCTTGGCCTTGTTCCAAGCTCTATCAAGAGTTGACTTTTTAAAGACAGGTCATTTCTTATGGATTAACCTTGGTGGTGTGGATACAACCCTTGTTCTTCCGATTTTAGCAGCAGTATTCACCTTTTTAAGTACTTGGTTATCCAATAAAGCCTTGTCTGAGCGTAATGGAGCTACGACTGCGATGATGTACGGTATTCCGGTCTTGATTTTTATCTTTGGGGTTTATGCTCCGAGCGGAGTCGCTCTCTACTGGGCAGTGTCCAATGCTTATCAAGTCTTGCAAACCTATTTCTTGAACAATCCATTCAAGATTATTGCAGAGCGCGAGGCTGTAGTACAGGCACAGAAAGATTTGGAAAATAGAAAAAGAAAAGCCAAGAAAAAGGCTCAGAAAACGAAATAATAAGGAGGAATCTGGTAATGGTAGTATTTACAGGTTCAACTGTTGAAGAAGCAATCCAGAAAGGATTGAAAGAATTAGATATCCCAAGACTGAAGGCTCATATCAAAGTCATTTCTCGTGAGAAAAAAGGATTTCTTGGTTTATTTGGTAAAAAACCAGCCCAAGTGGATATTGATGCTATTAGTGAAACGACAGTTGTAAAAGCAAACCAACAAGCTGTAAAGGGAGTTCCGAAGCAAATTAATGATTTGAATGAGCCTGTTAAAACAGTCAGTGAAGCAACTGTTGATTTGGGTCATGTTGTAGAGGCAATTAAAAAGATTGAGGAAGAAGGCCAAGGTATTTCTGATGAAGTCAAGGCTGAAATCTTAAAACATGAAAGACATGCCAGCACTATCTTAGAAGAAACTGGTCACATTGAGATTTTAAATGAATTACAACTTGAAGAAACTGCTCTCGAAGAAGAAGTAGAAACTCCTATTATTGAAAACCAAGCTGAGCAAACTGAAAGTCAAGAACTAGAAGACTTGGGCTTAAAAGTTGAACCGAGCTTTGATATTGAACAAGTAGCTACGGAAGTAACGACTTATGTTCAAACAATTATTGATGACATGGATGTTGAAGCTACACTTTCAAATGACTATAACCGTCGTAGCATCAATTTGCAAATTGATACTAACGAACCAGGTCGTATTATCGGCTACCATGGTAAAGTCTTGAAGGCCTTGCAACTATTGGCTCAAAATTATCTTTACAACCGCTATTCAAGAACCTTCTACATTACTATTAATGTCAATGATTATGTTGAACACCGTGCAGAAGTCTTGCAGACCTATGCGCAAAAATTGGCGACTCGTGTTTTAGAAGAAGGACGCAGTCATCAGACAGATCCAATGTCAAATAGCGAACGCAAGATTATTCATCGTATTATTTCACGTATGGATGGCGTGACCAGTTACTCTGAAGGTGATGAGCCAAATCGTTATGTTGTCGTAGATACAGAATAAGTAAAATCAGGGTTATCCTGATTTTTTGCTAGCTGGAGGAGATTAAATTAATGTTGAATAAGATAAGAGACTATTTAGACTTTGCTGATTTGCAGTACCGTAATCCTGATAAGGCGGGAGCAGAGCGAGAGAAAATGCTGGAATTGCGCCACAAAGGCCAAGAGGCTCGAAAGGCTTTTACAGAACTGGCTAAAGCCTTTCAAGCAAGTCATCCAGAATGGCAACTCCAACAGACTAGCCAGTGGATGAATCAGGCGCAACGTTTACGACCACATTTTTGGGTTTATCTACAGAGAGACGGACAAGTAACAGAACCTATGTTGGCTCTTCGTTTGTATGGGACATCTACTGACTTTGGAATTTCCTTAGAGGTCAGTTTCATCGAGCGTAAGAAAGATGAGCGAACTCTAGGCAAGCAGGCCAAAGTTTTAAAAGTTCCAACCGTTGAAGGTGTTTATTATCTAGTCTACTCTGATGGTCAAAGTCAACGGTGGGAGGCGAACGAAGAAAATCGTCAAATTTTAAGAAATAAACTATCCAATCAGGAAGTCCGAAAAGTGTTAGTTAAGGCAGATGTTTCTTTTATTGAAAATCAATCATTAGAAAATATTTTAGAAAAATTAGAAGAAGCTTATGAACGCTTACTTCCCTACTATCAGGCGACTAGAGGGTAGAAATCACGAGACTTATCTAGAGTCGAATTGATTTATTGCTATTCTATGTATTTTTTCATATAATAGTAAAATAGAATGTGTGATCCAATAATCACCTTAAATAGAAAGGAAATTCTATGTCAAATCTATCTGTTAATGCAATTCGTTTCCTAGGTATTGACGCCATTAATAAAGCCAACTCAGGTCACCCAGGTGTGGTTATGGGAGCGGCTCCAATGGCTTATAGCCTCTTTACAAAACAACTTCGTATCAATCCAGCTCAACCAAACTGGATTAACCGCGACCGCTTTATTCTTTCAGCAGGACATGGTTCAATGCTCCTTTATGCCCTTCTACACCTTTCTGGTTTTGAAGATGTCAGCATGGATGAAATCAAGAGCTTCCGCCAATGGGGTTCTAAAACACCAGGTCACCCAGAATTTGGTCATACAGCAGGGATTGATGCTACGACAGGTCCTCTAGGACAAGGAATCTCAACTGCCACTGGTTTTGCCCAAGCAGAACGTTTCTTGGCAGCCAAATATAACCGCGAAGGCTACAATATCTTTGACCACTATACTTACGTTATCTGTGGAGACGGAGACTTGATGGAAGGTGTCTCAAGCGAGGCAGCTTCATATGCAGGTTTGCAAAAATTGGATAAGTTGGTTGTTCTTTATGATTCAAATGACATTAACTTGGATGGTGAGACAAAGGATTCCTTTACAGAAAGTGTTCGTGACCGTTATAATGCTTACGGTTGGCATACAGCCTTGGTTGAAGATGGAACAGACTTGGAAGCAATCCATGCTGCTATCGAAACAGCTAAAGCTTCAGGCAAACCATCTTTGATTGAAGTGAAGACTGTCATTGGATATGGTTCTCCAAACAAACAAGGAACTAATGCCGTACACGGTGCCCCTCTTGGAGCAGATGAAACTGTAGCAACTCGTCAAGCCCTTGGTTGGGATTATGAACCATTTGAAATTCCAGAACAAGTTTATGCTGATTTCAAAGAACATGTTGCAGACCGTGGCGCATCAGCTTATCAAGCTTGGACAAAATTAGTTGCTGATTATAAAAAAGCTCATCCAGAACTTGCAGCAGAAGTCGAAGCTATCATTGACGGACGTGATCCAGTTGAAGTGACTCCAGCAGACTTCCCAGCTTTAGAAAATGGCTTCTCTCAAGCAACTCGTAATTCAAGTCAGGATGCTTTGAACGTTGTAGCGGCTAAGTTGCCAACCTTCTTAGGAGGTTCAGCTGATCTTGCTCACTCAAACATGACTTATATCAAAACTGACGGACTTCAAGACGATGCCAATCGCTTGAACCGTAACATTCAGTTTGGTGTTCGTGAATTTGCAATGGGGACGATCTTGAACGGGATGGCCCTTCACGGTGGACTTCGTGTATATGGTGGAACTTTCTTCGTATTCTCTGACTATGTGAAGGCAGCTGTCCGCTTGTCAGCCTTGCAAGGACTTCCTGTGACTTATGTCTTTACCCACGATTCAATCGCAGTTGGTGAAGATGGGCCAACGCACGAACCAGTTGAACACTTAGCAGGTCTTCGTGCTATGCCAAATCTAAATGTTTTCCGTCCAGCAGATGCGCGTGAAACTCAAGCAGCTTGGTACCTTGCAGTGACAAGTAAGAAAACGCCAACTGCCCTTGTATTGACCCGTCAAAACTTGACTGTTGAAGAGGGAACAGACTTCGACAAGGTTGCAAAAGGTGCCTATGTCGTCTATGAAAATGCAGCAGATTTTGATACCATCTTGATTGCAACAGGTTCAGAGGTCAATCTAGCTGTCTCAGCTGCTAAAGAATTGGCTAGTCAAGGCGCAAAAGTCCGCGTAGTCAGCATGCCATCCACAGATGTCTTTGACGCACAAGATGCAGCATACAAGGAAGAAATTCTTCCAACTGCAGTTCGCCGTCGTGTTGCAGTCGAAATGGGTGCAACTCAAAACTGGTACAAATACGTTGGTCTTGATGGTGCCGTTCTCGGTATTGATACCTTCGGAGCCTCTGCCCCAGCACCAAAAGTATTGGCAGAATATGGCTTTACTGTCGAAAATCTTGTAAAAGTCGTTCAAAATTTGAAATAATCCTAAAAATCAGGGCGCAAGCTCTGGTTTTTCTTGTTAGAAAAGCAAGGTACAATCTTGTAAAAGTAGCTGAAATTTGATATAGTAGTCCTATGTAAAAGACAAAGGAGAAGAAAATGAATCCAAATTATACATTTTTAATTATGCTTGTAGCGATGTTGGGCTTGATGTTCTTTATGCAACGCTCTCAAAAGAAACAAGCACAAAAACGTATGGAAAGCTTAAATAAACTACAAAAAGGCTATGAAGTGATTACAATCGGTGGACTTTACGGAACAGTCGATGAAGTAGATACTGAGAAGAGAACGATTGTTCTTGATGTAGATGGAGTTTACTTGACTTTTGAACTAGCTGCTATCAAGACAGTATTACCGCTGAAAGAAACAGCTTCACTAGAAGGCGCAATTGAAAAATAAGACGGGATTACTAACTCCCGTTTTTCTATAATAGAAAGGAAATGGGATGAAAAGACTAGTCTTTGTCTGTCTGGGGAATATTTGCCGTAGTCCTATGGCTGAGTTTGTTATGAAATCAATGACAGATAATTATGAAATCCAAAGTCGAGCGACTTCTTCTTGGGAACATGGCAATCCGATTCATAAGGGAACTCAAGGGATTTTTCAACAGTATGAGATTCCTTATGATAAAGGCAAGACATCGCTTCAGATTAGTAAGGAAGATTTTGAAGCCTTTGATTATATTATCGGAATGGACGCTTCAAATGTTTCTGACCTACGTCAGATGTGTCCAGTAGACTGTCAAGATAAGATTTACTCATTTGCATCTGAAAGTGTTCCAGATCCTTGGTATACAGGAGATTTTGAGGAAACCTATCAGCGTGTTCAAGAGGGGTGTCAAGCATGGTTAGAACGTTTAGAGAAGGAGAGTGAAGATGGAAAATCTTAAGAATTTTTACGAAAAGTATCGTGTCTATCTGACTCGTCCACGTTTAGAGCTTTTGGCAGTAGTTACCATTGTTTTTTGTGCCGTACTCGTCTTTTTTCTAAATATTCCCGGAAAAGGTGTCTTAAAACTCGATAATGGAACGATTGTTTACGACGGCAGTCTTGTACGTGGTAAAATGAATGGCCAAGGAACCATTACCTTCCAAAATGGGGACCAATATACAGGTGGTTTCAACAATGGAGCCTTCAACGGAAAAGGTACCTTTCAATCTAAAGAAGGCTGGACCTACGAAGGCGATTTTGTAAATGGTCAGGCTGAAGGAAAAGGAAAACTAACAACAGAACAAGAAGTTGTTTATGAAGGGACTTTTAAACAAGGCGTTTTTCAACAAAAATAAAGCCTCCTTATCAAAGGAGGTATTGTTATCATCTAAAAGTAAGCGCTTACTAGAAAATTTATCTCTTTCCAAGTTCCTCTTCCAATCAAGCTTGTGAAATAAAAAAATATTTGAAATTCATTTCACAAACTCTAAAGAAAAAACTTGATAAGTAAAGAAAATGAGAAAAAATTCACAAACAATAAAAAATTCTTTGTGAAATGTTTATGAAACTGTTTACAAAGTTGAAATAATGCGTTATAATAAACTTGTGAAAAAATTAACAAAGGATATCGATCCTTGAAAGCTATGGAGGAAAATATGGCTGATAAAAAAACTGTGACACCAGAGGAAAAGAAACTCGCTGCTGAGAAGCATGTTGATGGATTGGTGCAAAAAGCTCTAGTTGCCCTTGAGGAAATGCGTAAACTCGACCAAGAACAGGTTGACTATATCGTAGCTAAAGCGTCAGTGGCAGCTTTGGATGCCCACGGAGAATTGGCTATACATGCCTATGAAGAAACAGGACGTGGTGTATTTGAAGATAAAGCAACTAAGAACTTGTTTGCTTGTGAACACGTAGTAAACAACATGCGTCACACTAAGACAGTTGGCGTTATCGAAGAAGACGATGTAACAGGTTTGACTCTTATCGCAGAACCAGTTGGTGTTGTCTGTGGTATCACTCCAACAACAAACCCAACATCAACAGCAATCTTCAAATCATTGATTTCATTGAAGACACGTAACCCAATCGTCTTTGCTTTCCATCCATCAGCACAAGAATCATCTGCTCATGCAGCTCGTATCGTTCGCGATGCAGCTATCGCAGCTGGAGCTCCTGAAAACTGCGTACAGTGGATCACTGAACCATCTATGGAAGCAACAAGTGCCCTTATGAACCACGAAGGTGTTGCAACAATCCTTGCAACAGGTGGTAATGCCATGGTTAAAGCTGCATACTCATGTGGTAAACCAGCTCTTGGGGTAGGTGCCGGAAACGTTCCAGCTTATGTTGAAAAATCAGCAAACATCCGTCAAGCAGCACACGATATCGTTATGTCTAAATCATTTGATAATGGTATGGTCTGTGCATCTGAACAAGCGGTTATCATTGATAAAGAAATTTATGATGAATTTGTAGCAGAGTTCAAATCATATCACACTTACTTTGTAAACAAAAAAGAAAAAGCACTTCTTGAAGAATTCTGCTTCGGCGTGAAAGCAAATAGCAAAAACTGTGCTGGTGCAAAATTGAACGCTGACATCGTTGGTAAACCAGCAACCTGGATTGCAGAACAAGCAGGATTTACAGTTCCAGAAGGAACAAACATTCTTGCTGCAGAATGTAAAGAAGTTGGCGAAAATGAGCCATTGACTCGTGAAAAATTATCACCAGTTATCGCAGTTTTGAAATCTGAAAGCCGTGAAGATGGTATTACTAAGGCTCGTCAAATGGTTGAATTTAACGGTCTTGGCCACTCAGCAGCTATCCACACAGCTGATGAAGAATTGACTAAAGAATTTGGTAAAGCTGTTAAAGCTATTCGTGTTATCTGTAACTCACCTTCTACTTTCGGTGGTATCGGGGACGTTTACAATGCCTTCTTGCCATCATTGACACTTGGATGTGGTTCTTACGGACGCAACTCAGTTGGGGATAACGTTAGTGCCATTAACCTCTTGAATATCAAAAAAGTCGGAAGACGGAGAAATAACATGCAATGGATGAAACTTCCTTCAAAAACATACTTTGAACGTGATTCAATTCAATACCTTCAAAAATGTCGTGACGTTGAACGTGTCATGATCGTTACTGACCATGCCATGGTAGAGCTTGGTTTCCTTGATCGTATCATCGAGCAACTTGATCTTCGTCGCAATAAGGTTGTTTACCAAATCTTTGCTGATGTAGAACCAGATCCAGATATCACAACTGTAAACCGTGGTACTGAGATTATGCGTGCCTTCAAACCAGATACAATCATCGCTCTCGGTGGTGGATCTCCAATGGATGCTGCTAAAGTAATGTGGCTCTTCTACGAACAACCAGAAGTGGACTTCCGTGACCTTGTTCAAAAATTCATGGATATCCGTAAACGTGCCTTCAAATTCCCATTGCTTGGTAAGAAGACTAAATTCATCGCGATCCCAACTACATCTGGTACAGGATCTGAAGTAACACCATTTGCCGTTATCTCTGATAAAGCAAACAACCGTAAATACCCAATCGCTGACTACTCATTGACACCAACTGTGGCAATCGTAGACCCTGCCTTGGTATTGACAGTTCCTGGATTTGTAGCTGCTGATACTGGTATGGACGTATTGACCCACGCGACTGAAGCTTACGTATCACAAATGGCTAGCGACTACACTGACGGTCTTGCACTTCAAGCCATCAAGCTTGTATTCGAAAACCTTGAAAGCTCAGTTAAGAATGCAGACTTCCATTCACGTGAGAAAATGCATAACGCTTCAACAATCGCTGGTATGGCCTTTGCCAATGCCTTCCTAGGTATTTCTCACTCAATGGCCCATAAGATTGGTGCGCAATTCCACACAATCCACGGTCGTACAAATGCTATCTTGCTTCCATACGTCATCCGCTACAACGGTACACGTCCAGCTAAGACAGCAACATGGCCTAAGTACAACTACTACCGTGCAGATGAAAAATACCAAGATATCGCACGTATGCTTGGCCTTCCAGCTTCTACTCCAGAAGAAGGTGTGGAATCTTATGCAAAAGCTGTCTACGAACTTGGTGAGCGCGTAGGTATCCAAATGAACTTCAAAGCACAAGGAATCGATGAAAAAGAATGGAAAGAACATTCTCGTGAATTGGCCTTCCTTGCTTATGAAGATCAATGTTCACCAGCTAACCCACGTCTTCCAATGGTTGACCATATGCAAGAAATCATCGAAGATTCTTACTATGGTTACAAAGAAAGACCAGGACGCCGTAAATAATTGTTATCAGCCTAGAGGCAGGAGAAATCCTGTCTCTTTTTTGTAATTCTATTTGAAAAATGGTATAATCATCGCATATATTTATTTGAAAATCAAACCTTTAATAATCATGCGAGGGGCAAATGAACAAGATAAATGAGTTAGGGGATAAAGTGCGACTTTTAAGAGAGGAGAAAGGACTTAGTCGTCCAGTTTTTTGCGGGGATGAGTCTGAACTATCAGTGCGTCAGCTGGTGCGGATAGAAAAAGGAGAATTTCGACCGACTATAAAAACACTAGAATATATTGCAGATAGATTAGAAATTCCGTCCTATGTCTTGATGCCAGATTATAAGGAATTGCCTAAACGCTACCAAGAATTAAAGTACTTTCTTTTACATCACCCTGACTATGGAGACAAGGAGTTGCAAGAACAAAAGGAAGAATATTTTGATGAGATTTTTGAGTGTTTTTATGATGACCTGCCCCGTGATGAGAAGATGATAGTGGACTGCCTTCAGGCAATAGATGCAGTGAGAGCGACTAGTAATTCTTTATACGGAAGTGGTGTGATTGAGGACAGTCTTCAAGACTTACTATCCAGAGATGTATATAAGGCTGAGGAATTGTTGAAATTGAGACTGTATTTTCTTTGTCAGTTAATGGATGGTTTAAACGAGGGTGAGATAAAAAAGTCTGATCATGAAACTATTCTTTATTTTCATGACAAATTAAGTTCTCAGGTTGATAAGATAGAGTTCGATTGTTTGGACTTACTTAGAGACTCCTTGTTAGCTTCTTTAACTTGTATAGAGGTTATGGGGTTGCTTCATTATTTTAAGAGGGCAGTCGAGACCTTAAATAAAATAGGGCAAAAAACACGAGATTTTCAAAAACAACCGATTGTCTTGATGGTGGAGTGGAAATATTATATTCAGATGGATTATGATACAGCCAAACAAAAGTATGAAGAAGCAAAAATGATGGCAAGGATGTTTGGCAATGGGAAGTTACTCGTTAGTTTAGATAATGAATGGGCCGAGGATCTAGAAAGATATCGTTAAAGAGTTTATAGGAGTGACATTTCTGTCATTGGAGAAATGTCGCTTTTTTGTTAAAATGAATTTTACTTGATATACATCCGGTGCTGATGCAACTCTAAGGATTTTCTATCAGTATGATGTATGATGATAACAGTTTTAAACAAGGGGGAAAGAATGTCTATTTTATCCATTAAAAATATTTCAAAGTTTTACACTTTGGACGGTAAACATCAAGAACAGGCTTTAAAGAATATTAACCTGCAGATTGCAAAAGGTAAAATTACAGCGATTTACGGTCCATCAGGCTGTGGCAAAACCAGTCTACTAAACATCATAAGTGGTTTAGACAGACAATATGAAGGAGATTTAGAGTTTAAAGGGGAATCCCTCCGTGACTTATCAGAGATTGAACTAACTCAATTTCGTAAAGATAAGATTGGATTTGTGTTTCAAAACTTTAACCTCATTCCACATCAGTCTGTCTTGGACAATGTCAAGCTACCTCTCTATGTCAAAGATTTATCTGACAGGGAGATGACAATGATTGCAAAGGAGCAATTAAGTAGCTTAGGAATGGAGCCTTTTATGGCTAAAAATGTTAAACAGCTTTCTGGCGGGCAAAAGCAACGTGTAGCAATCGCGCGTGCCTTGGTAAATCAGCCTGATATGATTGTAGCAGATGAGCCAACGGGGTCACTGGATTCTCAATCTCAAGAAATGGTATTGGAAGTATTTAAAAATTTAGCCCAGACAGGGAAAACAGTATTGATTGTAACCCATAATCCAGAGGTTGCTGCATATGCAGATGTGATTATCAAAATGAAGGATGGTGAAGTCGTTGAAGAAGTCAAAAAATAAAGGATTATCATTGAAAAACAAATTCAAACTTTCTTTAAATAACTTTCTGGAAAGAAAGTGGCGTAACTTATTGATTGCGCTAGCAACCTCAATCGGTTTTGTAGGAGTCTTAATTTCTTTCGGCTTGGGAAATGCTTTGATTTCGATGATTGATGAAAATACGAATGGAGGTCAAATTCCTTCTCAAGTTCAGATTGCTTTAAACACAGAAAATGCTGGACGAGGCTTTTTGAACCAAGATGATAAGAACTATATCACGGATACAGTTGGCAAAGAAGCTATTAAATATTTGGAGAGTCCTTTTGGGATGACCATGTCAAATATTACTATAGATGGGCAAGAAATGGCTCTGAGTCAAACGATGCCTTCTTATGCTCAAGTAGTGAGTCTCTATGAGGATACAAGTATTTCTGTTAGTAGTAATGAGGCGGACAAAGTATTAGCCGGTTCCCTCTATACTGATGCAAATGAACAGGGCTTGACGATTCCAAGCAGTTTACTAAAAAGTTGGAATGAACAGACAGGAAAAAATCTGACGGCTAGTGATATTATTGGTAAATCAGTCTCAGCCAGCATTGTAGAAAATGCTGCTGAAGCTAGCAAGATTGCTCAATTTCAAACGAAGATTGTGCGTGTAATCAATGATGAAGATGACATGGAGGATAGCAACAGTTTCATGCCGTCTAATCAAATGGAAACAATTTTGAAAGAAGCTGGATTTACAAAAGCTGTATCTTATTTTATCTTGGAACTTAAAGATCCATCACAGACAAAAGTGGTAACAGAAGAATTGCAGAAAAATAAGAAGTATACTGTTCTTTCTCAACAGAAGGTTCTTGATATTGTGATTACTTTTATTCGTGTTATTCAGGGATTGTTGATTGTGCTTTCATCACAAGCTATTGTGGTAGCAGCGGTCATGATTGGCATCATCATTTACATTAATATCATGCAACGTTCTAAGGAAATAGGTGTCATGAAGGCAGTTGGTTATCAAAATCATGATGTCAAAGGGATTTTTATTTACGAGGCTATTTGGATTGTAGGCATCGCCTTGTTACTGGCCTTTTTGGTTGCACAAGGGGTGGGAAGTTTGGCGAATGCGGTTGTAAATCACTTTTATCCATCCATCACTAAGGTTTTTGAATTAAATTTGTTATCTGTTTTAGGAACTCTAGCTTTCGCTCTATTACTTGGTTATGTCTCAGCCTACTTCCCAGCACGTAAAATTAGTAAAATGGATCCTGTAGAATCGCTACGATATGAATAGTAAGGAAGTTCTTGATTTATAGCCTGAAAAAGAAACTAACATAGAAAAACAATGCCCGTACTTGCAATTAAACTTAAATAGTTATATAATAGGTTTGTTGAAAGGTGATTTGTAGTGATTCAAGTTACTCTTTTCACAATAAAAATTTCATGATTTTCATAAGGAGGAAATCACTAATGGTAGTTAAAGTTGGTATTAACGGTTTCGGACGTATCGGTCGTCTTGCTTTCCGTCGTATCCAAAACGTAGAAGGTGTTGAAGTTACTCGTATCAACGACCTTACAGATCCAGTTATGCTTGCACACTTGTTGAAATACGACACAACTCAAGGTCGTTTCGACGGTACTGTTGAAGTTAAAGAAGGTGGATTTGAAGTTAACGGTAAATTCATCAAAGTTTCTGCTGAGCGTGATCCAGAACAAATCGACTGGGCTAACGACGGTGTAGAAATCGTTCTTGAAGCTACTGGTTTCTTTGCTAAGAAAGCAGCTGCTGAAAAACACTTGCACGCTGGTGGAGCTAAAAAAGTTGTTATCACTGCTCCTGGTGGAAACGACGTTAAAACAGTTGTATTCAACACTAACCACGACGTTCTTGACGGTACTGAAACAGTTATCTCAGGTGCTTCATGTACTACAAACTGCTTGGCTCCAATGGCTAAAGCTCTTCAAGACAACTTTGGTGTTGTTGAAGGATTGATGACTACTATCCACGCTTACACTGGTGACCAAATGATTCTTGACGGACCACACCGTGGTGGTGACCTTCGCCGTGCTCGCGCTGGTGCTGTAAACATCGTTCCTAACTCAACTGGTGCTGCAAAAGCTATCGGTCTTGTAATCCCAGAATTGAACGGTAAATTGGACGGAGCTGCTCAACGTGTTCCTGTTCCAGCAGGTTCTGTAACTGAGTTGGTAGCAGTTCTTGAAAAGAACGTTACTGTTGACGAAGTGAACGCAGCTATGAAAGCAGCTTCAAACGAATCATACGGATACACTGAAGATCCAATCGTATCTTCAGATATCCTAGGTATGTCTTACGGTTCATTGTTTGACGCAACTCAAACTAAAGTTCTTGACGTTGACGGTAAACAATTGGTTAAAGTTGTATCATGGTACGACAACGAAATGTCATACACTGCACAACTTGTTCGTACTCTTGAATACTTCGCAAAAATTGCTAAATAATTCTTGAGTCGATAAAAAGCAAGGCCTCTTGGTCTTGCTTTTCTTATTTATATAGAAGAATGGATGACACGACAATCATCCATTCTTTTTTAATTCTTTTTCAAAGGTATCTGAAAGGGTAGTGAAGCTTAATTTCTCTAGAGTAAGCGGATGGGTAAAGGACAGACGAAAGGCGTGGAGCATAAGCCGACTCGTCCTTGATTTGCTATTATAGAGAGGGTCACCCAGGATCGGGAAGTTATGATGCGAAAGGTGCACACGAATTTGATGTGTTCGCCCTGTCTTTAGTTTGCAACGAATCAAGGAAGTTTTGTTTGGTAATTGCTTTAATCTGCTTACATGTGTTTCAGCATATTGTCCATTTTTTGTATCAACTATTCGTTTTCTGCGGTCATGGCGATCACGCCCAATTTTGTCTTTGAAAACAAGTTCTTTGCTGTTGATATGTCCGTCGACCTGTGCCCAATATTCCCTAGAAATCTCTTTTTTCTCCAGTAAGCGATTGAGAATAGGCAGGATAAAAGGATTTTTGGCAAAGAGAACCAAGCCACTGGTTTCCATGTCTAGACGATGAACAACATAGCAGGTTTGGCCAACATAGGCACTGACATGGTTAAGAAGGGCGATTTCGTTTGGTTGGTTACCGTGGGTTTTCATACCCTCTGGTTTGTTTACAATAATCAAGTGTTGATCTTGATAAACTTCCTGAACAAGCTCAGAGTTGCCCCAAGGAATTTCTTTTTTGGGATAATCTTCCTCGTCAAAAGTCAACTGGCAAACATCTCCAGGACTTACAATCTCGTTCCAGCGAACTTCTCGCTGATTAATTAAAATATGTTTCTTGATTCTCAAAAAATGCCGGATTTTTCTAGGAATGAGGAGTTGTTCCTCAAGTAATTGCTTTACCGTCATTTGAGGTAGAGAGTCTGGTAATGTAAATGTGAATTGCATACAGATATTGTAACAAAAAAAGCCCTATTTTGATAGGAAATAGCTAAATTCTTGTCTTCCTATGATGAAGATGATAAAATAAACGCATGAAATTAGATAAATTATTCGAGAAATTTCTTTCTCTTTTTAAAAAAGAAACAAGTGAATCAGAGGATTCTGGGTCTACTAGCTTGCGTCGTTCTCGCAGTGATAGAAAAAAATTAGCCCAAGTGGGTCCAATTCGAAAATTCTGGCGTCGCTATCATCTAACAAAGATTGTCCTTATACTAGGTTTGAGTGCAGGCTTGCTAGTTGGAACCTATTTGTTTGCTGTAGCCAAGTCAACCAATGTCAATGATTTGCAAAATGCCTTGAAAACTCGAACTCTTATTTTTGACCGTGAAGAAAAGGAGGCTGGTGCCTTGTCTGGTCAAAAAGGAACCTATGTTGAACTGACTGATATCAGTAAAAATTTGCAGAATGCCGTTATTGCGACAGAAGACCGTTCTTTCTATAAAAATGACGGGATTAACTATGGTCGTTTCTTCTTGGCTATTGTAACAGCTGGCCGTTCAGGTGGTGGATCTACTATTACCCAACAGCTAGCTAAAAACGCTTATTTGTCACAGGATCAAACTGTTGAGAGAAAAGCGAAAGAATTTTTCCTTGCCTTAGAATTAACAAAAAAATATAGTAAGGATCAAATTCTAACCATGTACCTTAACAACGCTTATTTTGGAAATGGTGTGTGGGGTGTAGAAGATGCGAGTAAGAAATACTTTGGAGTTTCTGCATCAGAAGTGAGTCTGGATCAAGCTGCGACTCTGGCAGGAATGCTAAAGGGGCCGGAACTGTATAATCCTTTGAATTCTGTAGAAGATTCTACCAATCGTCGCGATACTGTTTTGCAGAATATGCTTGCAGCGGGTTACATTGATAAAAACCAAGAAACCGAAGCAGCAGAAGTTGATATGACTTCGCAATTGCACGATAAGTATGAGGGAAAAATCTCAGATTACCGCTATCCTTCTTACTTTGATGCGGTTGTTAATGAAGCTGTTTCCAAGTATAATCTAACAGAGGAAGAAATCGTAAATAATGGCTACCGCATTTACACAGAGCTGGACCAAAACTACCAAGCAAATATGCAGGTTGTCTATGAAAATACAGCTCTATTTCCTAGGGCAGAGGATGGAACATTTGCTCAATCAGGAAGTGTAGCTCTCGAACCGAAAACAGGTGGAGTTCGTGGAGTTGTCGGTCAGGTTGCTGGCAATGATAAAACTGGATTCCGGAATTTCAACTATGCAACTCAATCAAAACGTAGCCCTGGTTCTACAATTAAGCCTTTAGTTGTTTATACGCCGGCAGTTGAAGCTGGCTGGGCTTTGAATAAGCAGTTGGATAACCATACCATGCAGTATGACAGCTATAAGGTTGATAACTATGCAGGGATCAAAACGAGTCGAGAAGTTCCTATGTATCAAGCCTTGGCAGAATCGCTTAATCTGCCTGCTGTTGCCACTGTTAATGATTTGGGCGTTGATAAGGCTTTTGAGGCGGGCGAAAAATTCGGACTCAACATGGAAAAGGTCGATCGTGTTCTTGGTGTCGCCTTGGGAAGCGGTGTTGAAACCAACCCTCTTCAAATGGCTCAAGCATATGCTGCCTTTGCAAATGAAGGTTTAATGCCGGAAGCTCATTTTATTAGTAGAATTGAAAATGCTAGTGGTCAGGTCATTGCGAGCCATAAAAATTCACAAAAACGGGTGATTGATAAGTCTGTAGCTGACAAGATGACCAGTATGATGTTGGGAACATTTACAAACGGAACAGGTATTAGTTCATCACCTGCAGACTATGTCATGGCAGGAAAAACAGGAACAACTGAAGCTGTTTTTAATCCGGAATACACAAGTGACCAGTGGGTGATTGGTTATACACCGGATGTAGTGATTAGTCACTGGCTTGGTTTCCCTACGACTGATGAAAATCACTATCTAGCAGGATCTACTTCAAACGGTGCAGCCCATGTCTTTAGAAACATTGCCAATACCATTTTACCTTATACGCCAGGAAGTACCTTTACAGTTGAAAATGCGTATAAGCAAAATGGAATTGCACCAGCCAATACAAGAAATCAAGTACAGAGTAATGAAGAAAATCAGGCGGATAATAGCCTTTCTGATATTAGAAGTCGTGCACAAAATCTGGTAGATGAGGCTAGCCGTGCTATCTCGGATGCTAAAATTAAGGAAAAGGCTCAAACGATATGGGATTCGGTAGTCAATCTATTTCGTTAAGATGCTTGTCAAAGCCTAGCTTTCTTGTTATAATAGATAAGATGGAGGCGTTATGGCACTAAAAAAAGCAAGCCTAGCTTGTGCGGTTTGTGGTTCGAGAAACTATTCAATCAAGATCAGCGGAAACCCCAAGCCAACACGACTAGAAGTAAATAAATTTTGTAAACATTGTGGTAAGTACACTACACACAGAGAAACGAGATAGGAGAGAGCGATGCGTTTTATTGGAGATATTTTTAGACTTCTTAAAGACACAACATGGCCAACTCGCAAGGAAAGCTGGAGAGATTTTCGTTCTATCATGGAATACACTGCTTTCTTTGTTGTGATTATTTATATTTTTGACAAGTTGATTGTTTCAGGTTTGATTCGATTTATTAACATTTTTTAGAAGACCTGTGGAGTTATTCACGCTAGAAATCTTCTATTATGAAAGGAAGTATCATGGATAGTTTTGATAAAGGATGGTTTGTCTTACAAACCTATTCTGGTTATGAAAATAAGGTAAAAGAAAATCTATTGCAACGTGCACAAACCTACAATATGTTGGATAATATTTTACGTGTTGAAATTCCAACACAAACAGTGCAAGTTGAAAAAAATGGAAAGAGAAAAGAAGTAGAAGAGAATCGCTTTCCAGGTTATGTTCTTGTAGAAATGGTGATGACAGATGAAGCTTGGTTTGTTGTTCGAAACACACCAAACGTTACAGGATTCGTCGGATCTCACGGAAATAGATCAAAACCAACTCCATTATTGGAACAAGAAATCCGTGATATCTTGGTTTCTATGGGACAAACTGTACAAGAGTTTGATATCGATGTTGAAGTTGGTCAAACTGTACGTATCATTGATGGTGCTTTTGCAGACTATACTGGTAAGATTACAGAGATTGATAACAATAAAGTGAAGATGATTATCTCTATGTTTGGTAATGACACAGTTGCAGAAGTAAACCTAAACCAAATTGCAGAAATATAACCCTGAGAGAGGCAAGCCCTCTCTTTTTTGTGCAGTTGAGGCGGTGTAGGGAACAGAATAGGCGAAAAGGCCCCAATTAAGTTCTTGATTTGTTAGACTGTATCTAGAAAGGGGGAAGCTTATGCTTAAAAA
>NZ_WIJO01000026.1:0-27218 GCF_009496205.1 Streptococcus mitis | reverse complement strand
AGAAAGAACTGATTTCTAGTGGTAAAGTTGTTTGATTTGTGTTATAGTGAATATGCATGGGATGGCCTTTCTAAATGATTTATTAAGCAATTCTATTTTACCAAGACTATCGTAACCATGCAAAAAAAGCAACGGCAAATCCGTTGCTTTTTTTGGAAATAAGGGACTATTGTCCCAGGATCTTTTTTCATTATGTGACTATTAATCCGACTAGCTCCGTAAGATGTAAGAAAAATAAATGATGGCTGTGAAGCATTTTTACTTTTCATTGAAAAGTGTTTTGAGAAAGATTTCAGCTTATTTTGAGTGGAGTAGTTTTGAAAATATAAAAAAGACAAACACTAAAATGATGTTTGTCTTCTCTGGTGTGTAACATCCGTTAGATGGATAGTTATAATTGTGTTAATTAGCAAAACTGATGCAGACTGCTTCTGGAACATGGAAGTCGTTTGAGAGTTCTGCTAGACGACCAGTTTCAGTATTGCGTTTAAAGACAGTTGCATTGTCAGAGTCTTGATGGACAGCAATAAGGAATTCTTGGTCTGGTGTCAAATCAAAATCACGTGGAGTCTGACCATGTGTCGGAACGATTTCTAACAACTCTAAGCTACCGTCCGCAAGGATTGTATATACTACGATAGAATCATGACCACGGTTAGAGGCGTAGAGGTATTTACCATCTTTAGAGAGACGAATGGCAGCAGTACCATTAAAGCCTTCGTAACCGTCTGGTAGAGTTGAAATGACTTGCATGCGTTCAAATTCACCAACACCATCGTAGATTAGAACCTCGATAGTGCTATTGAGTTCACAAATGAGATAAGCGATTTTATAATGGTTATGGAAAATAATATGGCGTGAGCCTGCTCCTGGCTGGCTATGATAGGTATAGAGCTTAGATAATTTTCCTTCTGAATCAAAATCATAAGTGATAACTTGGTCTGTTCCCAAGTCGCAGGTCACTAGATAGTGGTCAGGTGTTAAATCTGTATAGTGAACATGTGGAGAAGCTTGATTTTCATGTGGACCTTGGCCACTGTGTTGATCAATATCACTAAGTACAAGACGACCATCTTCCTGACGTTTATAAACAAGGACCTGTCCCTTGTGGTAGTTTGCCGCGTAAACCAAATCACGCTCTTCATCAACGGCAACATAACAGTGGGGGGCTCCCTCTTCAACGACGTGATTTAATAAGTTACCATTAGTTTGATATGCTGCAATTCCACCCTTATCGTCTTGACTACCAACAGTGTATAAATGTTGGTGCTGGTCAAAGGCAAGGTAGGTTGGACTTGGCTCAGTAGCAAAAAGTTCTAGATTTGAAAGCTGACCAGTTTCTGTATCAAAGTCTGCCTTGTAAATCCCTTGGGAAGTCCGACGTGTATAAGTTCCAAAATAAACAGTTTTTTTCATAACTTTACCTCTATACAAAAGATAAGACTATTATATCACAAAAATGGAAGTATAAAGAAATCAAGATTAGCAAGAGCTTTACCTAATTCTTTTGATGATAATATTAGAAATGTTTTCATTGATTTACTTAATAAAAGTGCTATAATAATCTTATACAAATTGCAAAGGAGTTTAACTATGAAAAAACGTGTTTTCTTAGCAGCAGGAGTTGCTGTACTCTCGGCAGCAGTGCTAGTAGCGTGTTCATCTGGTAATGGTAATAAAGAAGCAACTAAACAAGCAACTAAACCAGTTACTTATGCCTATGTATTCTCATTAGATCCTGTTACTTTGGATTATACAGTTTCTGGTAATGTCAGCACTAAACAGATTACAGGTAATGTTATTGATGGATTATTAGAAAATGACCAATATGGGAATCTGGTCCCATCAGTTGCAGAAGATTGGACTGTTTCCAAAGATGGTTTGACCTATACCTATAAAATCCGTCAGGGTGTCAAGTGGTATACCAATGAGGGAGAGGAGTATGGTGAAGTTAAGGCTCAGGATTTTGTAACTGGTCTGAAGCATGCAGCTGATAAGAAATCACAGGCTCTCTATTTGGTACAGGATTCTATCAAAGGATTGGATGACTATGTAAATGGGAAAACAACAGATTTCTCAACCGTAGGTGTGAAAGCAACAGATGATTATACTGTTGTTTATACTTTGAACCATCCAGAATCTTTCTGGAATTCAAAAACAACAATGGGAGTCCTTGCTCCCGTGAGTGGAGACTTTTTAGCTTCTAAAGGAGATGATTTTGGTAAGACCACTGATGTTACGAGCATTCTCTACAACGGTCCTTATCTCCTCAAGGGTCTTACATCTAAGTCTTCTATCGAAATGACTAAAAACCAAAATTATTGGGATAAGCAAAATGTCTTTATTGATGATATCAAGTTATCATTCTTTGATGGTCAAGATGCAGACTCTCTAGGACGCGGTTTTGATGAGGGACATTATCCAGCTGCTCCACTCTTTAAAAACTCTGCCAACTATGAACGTCTAAAAGAAAAATACAAGGATAATATTGTATATGGTCAACAAAGAGGTGGCGTCTTCTATATGTCTACTAATATTGATCGTGTGTCATACAATCATACTGCTAAAACAAGTGATGCAGAAAAATCATCTACAAAAAAAGCTTTGTTAAATAAAGAATTCCGTCAAGCTTTGGCATTTGCTGCAGATCGTAAAGCAGCTGTTTCTCAGGTGTTTGGAGATGAAGTGGCACCTCGTAAACTACGTACAAGTTTCACTCCTCCAACATTTGTACAAGTTGGAGACCAATCGTTTGGTCAAGTAACTAAGACAGAATTGGATAAATTGGATAATGTCTGGAAAGATGTCAGTCTTGATGATGCCCAAGATTCACTTCATAACGTAGACAAGGCTAAAGCTAAGTTTGAATCTGCTAAGAAAACTCTTCAAGCTGATGGAGTGCAGTATCCGATTCATTTAGATCTTCCAGTTTCATCGACTCAGACAGATTTTATCCATCAAGCTCAGTCTTATAAACAATCCATTGAAGAAGCCTTGGGCTCTGAAAATGTAGTTGTTGATATTCAACAGGTTTCTGATGATGAATTGGGAAACATGACTGTTCTAGCAACATCAAATAATAATGTTGATTGGGACATTAATGTTAATAGTGGTTGGAGTCCGGATTATGCAGACCCATCAACTTATCTAGATGTATTTGATCCAACTTCAGGTCCAAGTCTCCTCGGCTCTCTTGGTGTAGCACCAGGAACAGACAATCAAGCCATTAAAACAGTTGGATTGGATAAATACAAAGGATTGATTGATGATGCAAATAGTGAAAAAACAGATCTGCAAAAACGTTATTCTAAATATGCTAAGGCGCAAGCTTGGTTAACAGATAGTGCTCTAGTTATTCCTGTACACTCAGACGGTGCCCAAATGTTAGTAACGAAGAAAGTATTAGGTAGTGGTGCTGATGGTTGGATTGGTGACAAAACAGGAGATAACAGTTATAAATATCTTAAACTCCAAGATAAGATTGTCACTTCCAAAGAAATGGATGAGTTCCGCAAGAAATTTGCTGATGAAAAAGGCAAATCCAATGCTGATTATCAGAAGAACTTAGACCGTCATATTCAAGACTAATCGAATCTCCTCTTTTGAGGGGATTTTTTATGTCGCTGTCTCCATGTAAGCACTTTAAAAAAGAGTTATTTTGATTTAAAAATGGTATAATGAGAGAACAATAGAAAGGAAGTATTTATGGAGCAAAAAGAGAAACATTTTAGCCTATCTTGGTTTTTCAAGTGGTTTTTGGATAACAAGGCCATTACGGTATTTTTGGTAACTTTATTATTGGGACTGAATCTGTTTATTTTAAGTAAGATTAGTTTTCTATTTTCACCTGTTTTAGACTTTTTGGCAGTCGTGATGTTGCCAGTCATTCTATCTGGTTTACTATACTATTTGTTAAATCCTATTGTTGATTGGATGGAGAAACACAAAATCAATCGTGTTATAGCGATTAGTATTGTCTTTGTCATCATCGCTCTCTTTATCATTTGGGGCTTGGCAGTAGCTATTCCAAATCTACAACGTCAGGTTTTAAGTTTTGCAAGGAATGTTCCAGTCTACCTTGAAGATGCTGACAGGGTTATTGATGATCTGGTAACTAAGCGTTTACCAGATGATTTCAGACCTCAGTTAGAACAAGTTTTGACAAACTTCTCAAGTCAGGCTACAGTTTGGGCAAGTAAGGTTTCATCTCAAGCAGTCAACTGGGCGAGCGCCTTTATTAGCGGGGCTTCTCAAGTGATTGTTGCCTTGATTATCGTTCCTTTCATGCTCTTTTATCTCTTACGTGATGGAAAAGGACTACGTCACTATTTGACCCAATTCATGCCAACGAAATTGAAAGAACCTGTTGGACAAGTTCTATCAGATGTGAATCAGCAGTTGTCTAACTATGTTAGAGGGCAAGTAACAGTGGCTATTATTGTAGCGGTAATGTTTATGATTTTCTTCAAGATTATTGGTCTACGCTATGCAGTTACGTTGGGGGTTACTGCTGGTATTTTAAATCTAGTTCCTTATCTCGGTAGTTTCCTAGCCATGCTTCCTGCCTTAGTTCTGGGCTTGATTGCTGGGCCAGTCATGCTGTTGAAAGTGGTGATTGTCTTTATCGTAGAACAAACAATCGAAGGCCGTTTTGTCTCTCCATTGATTTTGGGAAGTCAATTAAACATCCATCCCATTAATGTACTTTTTGTCTTGTTAACTTCAGGATCCATGTTTGGTATTTGGGGAGTTTTACTCGGTATTCCAGTTTATGCCTCTGCTAAGGTTGTCATTTCGGCGATTTTTGAATGGTATAAGATAGTCAGTGGTCTATATGAACTAGAGGGAGAGGAAGTCAAGAGTGAACAATAGTCAACAGATGTTGCAGGCTTTGGAGGAACAAGATTTAACTAAGGCTGAGCATTATTTCGTCAAAGCGTTAGAAAGTGATCCAAGTGACCTTCTTTATGAGTTAGCCACTTATCTAGAAGGAATTGGTTTCTATCCTCAGGCCAAGGAAATTTACCTGAAAATTGTAGAAGATTTTCCAGAGGTTAATCTTAATCTAGCAGCAATTGCTAGCGAGGATGGTCAAATCGAAGAAGCCTTTGCTTACCTAGAGGAAATTCAACCTGACAGTGACTGGTATGTTTCGGCTTTGGCTCTGAAGGCAGACCTTTACCAGCTGGAAGGTTTGACAGATGTGGCGCGTGAGAAATTGCTGGAGGCTTTGAACTACTCAGAAGATCCTCTCTTGATATTGGGATTAGCAGAGTTGGATAGTGAGTTGGAAAATTACCAAGAGGCTATTCAAGGCTATGCTCAGTTAGATAATCGTACTATTTATGAGCAAACAGGCATTTCTACCTATCAACGAATTGGCTTTGCCTATGCTCAGTTAGGAAAATTTGAAACGGCTACAGAGTTTTTAGAAAAAGCCCTAGAGTTGGAATATGATGACCTAACAGCTTTTGAGTTGGCCAGTCTTTACTTTGATCAAGAAGAATACCAAAAAGCTGTCCTCTACTTTAAGCAGCTCGATACTATCTCACCTGACTTTGAGGGATATGAGTATGGTTACAGTCAGGCCTTACATAAGGAGCATCAAGTTCAAGAAGCCCTGCGTATCGCTAAGCAAGGCTTAGAGAAAAATCCCTTTGAAACTCGTCTCTTGTTGGCTGCATCACAATTCTCTTATGAATTACATGATGCTAGCGGAGCAGAAAATTATCTTCTTACTGCAAAAGAAGATGCTGAGGATACAGAAGAAATCTTGCTTCGTTTGGCAACTATTTATCTAGAGCAGGAGCGTTATGAGGATATTCTAGACTTGCAGAGCGAGGAACCAGAAAATCTTTTGACTAAGTGGATGATTGCTCGTTCTTATCAAGAAATGGATGATTTGGATACTGCCTATGAGCATTACCAAGAGTTGGCAGGTGATTTGAAGGACAATCCAGAGTTTCTGGAACACTATATCTATCTCTTACGTGAATTGGGCGACTTTGAGGAAGCAAAAGTCAATGCTCAAACTTACTTAAAACTGGTTCCAGATGATGTGCAAATGCAAGAACTATTTGAGAGATTGTAAGAATATATTTTTAAAAACTGTATCTAATCATTTTTGATAATAAAATCTAAAGGCTATTTTATCTATTGTATGATGAGAGTATATTTGAGTTGTTGTGTTTGTATTCGAGTTTCCAATATAAGACATAAGAAGTGAGATAAGTAATATTTTTAAAAGTACAATCTTAGACTTTATAGTAAAAGAAAAAGTTCTCATTTCATAAGTGACAGATTGAATAGAAAGTCCTTAGACTAAAAGTTTCTAAGGGCTTTTCTTTGTGTGAAATCGCAAAATAGAGGTAAGAAAAGTTGTGAGATGTTTGCCATTTTTCATAAAAAAACGAGACTAAGATTGCAATCATGTTGATTATTACACGCTAGAGGAACTCGTTCCGTAAGACTATATTCTTCGTCAGGTTGAGTCAGTTCTCGATTTTCCTTCATCTATGATTTAATCGAATCCAATAACCACAAATATACTTACCAAGTGTTAGATAATCAAGCTAATTTTATAAGTGAGCAACTGGAAGTTTAGATTGACTTAGATCGGAAAAAGCACGGAAAAAAGGGTGGGAAAGCTTTTTTATTTTGCATTGAAAAGTATTTTATAGATGTTTCAACTTATTTTAAGTATAGTAGCGTAGAGAATACAAAAAAGACAAACACTAAAATGATGTTTGTCTTCGGTCTGAGGTTCCTATGAAATGAGAACCTAGTTATAATTAGTTTTTAGAAGCAGCTTGGAATTCTGGGTTTTTCCATGCTTCATCAATAATAGCTTGCAATTCTTTAGCAGATGCTTGCATTTTTTGTGTTTCAGCGTCGTTCAATGGGATATTTACTGGACGAACAATACCGTGTGCACCAACGATAGCTGGTTGACCGATAAAGACGTTTTCAACACCGTATTGACCTTCTTGGAATACAGAAAGTGGAAGAACTGCATTTTCATCGTCAAGGATTGCTTTTGTAATACGAGCGAGGGCTACAGCGATACCGTAGTATGTAGCACCTTTTTTGTTGATGATTGAGTAAGCAGCGTCACGAACTGAGATGAAAAGTTCTACAAGGTCAGCTTCATCTAAGTCACGGTTAGCTTGTAGCCATTGTTCCAATTTAACACCTGCAACGTTAGCGTGAGACCAAACAGCAAACTCAGAGTCACCGTGTTCACCCATGATGTAGGCATGGACTGAACGAGCATCAACACCGATTTTTTCAGCAAGTGCTTGACGGAAACGAGCTGAGTCAAGTGAAGTACCTGAACCGATAACACGTTCTTTAGGGAATCCAGAGAATTTCCAAGTTGAGTAAGTCAAGACGTCAACTGGGTTAGCAGCGACAAGGAAGATACCTTTGAAACCTGATTCAACAACTTGTGTTACGATTGATTTGTTGATAGCAAGGTTTTTACCTACAAGGTCAAGACGAGTTTCACCTGGTTTTTGAGGAGCACCAGCTGTGATAACAACAAGATCAGCATCCGCACAGTCTTCATATTTAGCAGCGTAGATTTTCTTTGGTGAAGTAAATGCAAGGGCGTGGCTAAGGTCTTCAGCGTCACCAACTGCTTTTTCAAACAATTGAGGAATTTCAATAATACCAAGTTCTTGTGCGATTCCTTGAGTAACAAGAGCAAATGCGTAAGATGAACCTACAGCACCATCACCGACAAGGATAACTTTTTTGTGTTGTTTAGTTGAAGTCATTATTCTAAACATCTCCTTAATTTTATTCAGGGATTTCCCCAGTTATTTTAATTTTATCACTTTTAAAAAGCTTTGTCACGGATATGCTTTGCAGTTCTTGATGTAAACGTTTTAGTGATTTTAGATACCTGAAATATAGCGGACATTATGGTATAATATTATTAATTACTAATAGTGAAATGAGGCATTTATTAATGCAGGATAGAAATTTAGTGAATGTCAATCTGACAAAGGAGATGAAGACGAGCTTTATCGATTACGCCATGAGTGTTATCGTAGCGCGGGCTCTTCCTGATGTTCGAGATGGCTTGAAACCTGTTCACCGTCGGATTCTCTATGGAATGAATGAATTGGGTGTTACTCCAGACAAACCCCATAAAAAATCTGCTCGTATTACAGGGGACGTCATGGGTAAATACCACCCACACGGGGATTCCTCTATTTATGAAGCAATGGTCCGCATGGCTCAATGGTGGAGTTACCGTTACATGCTTGTAGATGGGCATGGAAACTTTGGTTCCATGGATGGAGATGGTGCTGCCGCCCAGCGTTATACTGAAGCACGTATGAGCAAGATTGCTCTAGAAATGCTTCGAGATATCAATAAGAATACGGTTGATTTCGTCGATAACTATGATGCCAATGAACGTGAACCCTTGGTCTTGCCTGCACGTTTTCCAAACCTTTTGGTCAATGGAGCAACTGGTATTGCCGTTGGGATGGCGACCAATATTCCGCCTCATAACTTGGGTGAAACCATTGATGCAGTGAAGTTAGTTATGGACAATCCTGAAGTGACCACTAAGGACTTGATGGAAGTCTTGCCTGGGCCAGATTTTCCTACTGGTGCTCTTGTTATGGGGAAATCAGGTATTCATAAGGCTTATGAAACAGGTAAAGGTTCTATTGTCCTTCGTTCACGTACTGAAATTGAAGAAACTAAGACTGGTCGTGAGCGTATCGTTGTAACAGAATTTCCTTATATGGTCAATAAAACAAAGGTGCATGAGCATATTGTTCGTTTGGTTCAGGAAAAACGCATTGAGGGCATAACAGCGGTACGTGATGAGTCAAACCGTGAAGGTGTTCGATTTGTTATCGAAGTTAAGCGCGATGCCTCAGCCAATGTTATCCTCAACAATCTTTTCAAGATGACCCAGATGCAAACCAACTTTGGTTTTAATATGTTGGCGATTCAAAATGGGGTACCGAAGATTTTGTCTCTTCGTCAGATTTTGGATGCTTATATCGAGCACCAAAAAGAAGTGGTTGTTCGTCGTACACGTTTTGATAAGGAAAAAGCGGAAGCGCGTGCTCATATCTTAGAAGGTCTCTTGATCGCACTAGACCATATCGATGAAGTGATTCGTATCATCCGTGCTAGTGAAACAGATGCGGAAGCACAAGCTGAGTTGATGAGTAAGTTTAAGCTTTCTGAACGTCAAAGTCAGGCTATCCTTGATATGCGTCTTCGTCGTTTGACAGGTTTGGAACGCGATAAGATTCAGTCTGAGTATGATGACCTCTTGGCTCTGATTGCGGATTTAGCAGATATTCTTGCTAAGCCGGAACGTGTGTCTCAAATCATCAAAGACGAATTGGATGAAGTTAAGCGTAAGTTTGGCGACCAACGTCGTACAGAGTTGATGGTCGGTGAAGTCTTGAGCCTTGAAGATGAGGACTTGATTGAAGAATCGGATGTTTTAATTACGCTTTCTAACAAAGGCTACATTAAACGTCTGGACCAAGCTGAGTTTACTGCTCAAAAACGTGGTGGCCGCGGTGTTCAAGGAACAGGTGTTAAGGATGACGATTTTGTCCGAGAGTTAGTGTCAACTAGTACTCATGATCATTTACTCTTCTTCACAAATAAAGGACGTGTCTATCGCCTGAAAGGCTATGAAATTCCTGAGTATGGCCGTACTGCTAAGGGATTGCCAATTGTCAATCTTTTGAAATTGGATGAAGGTGAAAGTATTCAGACCATCATCAATGTTGAATCTGAACGCAGCGATGATGCTTATCTTTTCTTCACAACTCGTCATGGTATTGTGAAGAGAACCAGCGTTAAGGAATTCGCTAATATTCGTCAGAATGGACTTAAAGCACTGAATCTCAAAGATGAAGATGAGTTGATTAATGTCTTGTTGACGGAAGAAGATACGGATATTATCATTGGTACCAAGTTTGGTTATGCAGTTCGCTTTAATCAATCAGCTGTTCGTGGCATGAGTCGTATCGCCACTGGTGTGAAAGGCGTTAACCTTCGTGACGGAGACACAGTTGTTGGTGCTAGTGTGATAACAGACCAGGATGAGGTTCTTATCATCACAGAAAAAGGATTTGGTAAACGCACAGTTGCGACCGAATATCCAACAAAAGGTCGTGGTGGTAAAGGGATGCAAACCGCTAAAATTACGGAAAAGAATGGTTCCCTTGCTGGACTTATGACCGTTAAAGGTGATGAAGATTTGATGATTATCACTGATACAGGTGTCATGATTAGAACCAACGTTGACAATATTTCACAAACAGGTCGCTCAACTATGGGAGTTAAAGTGATGCGCCTAGACCAAGATGCTAAAATTGTAACCTTTACTACGGTTGAAGCAGCAGAAAAAGAAGAAGTTGGGACAGAAAACGAAACAGAAGGTGAAGCATAATGTCTCATAAAAAGAACAAAAAGAAAACAGACCGTAAAAATTTACTAATCAATATCTTGGCAGGATTCTTAATCATCTTGTCAATAGCTTTGATTTTCAATTCAAAAATTCGTGATATGTTCATGGTTTGGAATACCAATAAATACCAAGTCAGCCAGGTATCAAAAGAAAAATTGGAAGAAAATCAAGATACAGAAGGGAATTTTGACTTTGATTCCGTAAAAGCCATCTCGTCAGAAGCTGTTTTATCCTCACAATGGGATTCGCAAAAATTGCCTGTTATCGGTGGAATTGCTGTCCCTGAGGTAGAAATTAACTTACCTATTTTTAAGGGACTTGATAATGTCAATCTTTTCTATGGAGCTGGTACAATGAAGCGTGATCAAGTGATGGGGAAAGGAAACTATTCCCTTGCGAGCCATCACATCTTTACAGCAGAAAATGCCAGTCAAATGCTCTTTTCTCCACTGGCACGCGCTAAAAATGGAATGAAAATTTATCTAACTGATAAGAATAAAGTTTATACCTATGAAATCCGTGAAGTGAAGCATGTGACACCAGATCGCGTCGATGAGATTGATGATCGTAGTGGTGTTGATGAAATCACGCTTGTAACCTGTGTGGACTATGATGCGACAGAGCGTATTATCGTAAAAGGTGATTTGAAAGATACAAAAGACTATTCACAAACACCTGAAGAAATTCTAACAGCTTTCAATCAACCATATAAACAGCGCTATTAATAGTTAAAGAATCAGTAAACATTTTATTTTACTGCTTCTTTTTATATTGCTTTATAAGCATGCTAAGTAATGATAAATCAATACAAATATTATCATTTTTTAAAAATAATTACCTATTTTAATATTTTATGCTATAATACTAAGTATAAAAAATAGGAGACGTTTATGAGTTCGTCAGAGTTTATTTCGAAGATTGATTATTATTGCCACAAGAAAGAAAGTCTTTTCAAGCAAAGTAAGTTAAAGTATGCAATTCGTTCTATGTTTGCAGGTGCTTTTTTAACCTTCAGTACAGCTGCCGGCGCTATTGGTGCAGATTTACTTAATAGTATTGTTCCAAGTAGTGGGTATTTCCTTTTCCCATTTGTTTTTGCTTGGGGGCTGGTTTATATTGTCTTCCTAAATGCAGAATTGGTAACTTCCAATATGATGTATTTAACAGCAGGTGCATTTTTGAAAAAGATTGATTGGAAAAAGGCAATGATTATTTTACTCTATTGTACTTTGTTTAATCTCATTGGTGCCTTGGTGGCTGGATGGGCCTTTGCCAACTCGTCAGCCTTTTCCCATTTGACCAATGATAGCTTCCTTCCTAAGCTTGTAGCCAAGAAATTGGCGCGTCCAAGTGATTTAGTCCTGCTTGAGGGAATTCTTGCCAATGTATTTGTAAATATTGCCATTCTTTCATCTATACTAGTCAAAGATGGTACTGCCAAACTATGGATTATTTTATCAGCTATTTCCATGTTTGTCTTCTTGTCCAATGAGCACATCGCTGCCAATTTTGCTTCCTTTAGTATTATGAAATTCAGCATGATTGCTGATCAAGTACCTCACTTTGATCTTCCAAATATCCTTCGACATTGGGGTGTAACCTTTATTGCTAACTTTATAGGTGGAGGTCTTCTGATTGGTTTACCGTATGCCTTTCTAAATAAGAATGAAGATACATATGTTGATTAAGAAGAGTTAGTGTATCAGGGAGAATTAGAACGATTCTCTCTTTTTCTTTTACAAAATAGGTTTGCAGCGAAAATCGTTTTGTAAATTGTAACAACAAAATATATTAAATAGAATAAAAGTTATTCCATGCAATCTTTATATTCTAATAATTAAAAATTCTAAAAGCTTGTTATTAAAACAATGTAAACGATTGCTGGGTTTTTAAATTTATCAAAAATACAATTAGGAAAGGCTTTTCATTATATCTGTTTTATGTTATAATTATCACAAATAAAAGTTTTAGGAGTTTATTATGGTTTCTTCAGAATTTATCTCAAAGATTGAATTTGCTTGCAAGAAGAAGGAAAGTCTTTATAGCCAAAGTAAATTTAAGTATGCGATTCGTTCTATGTTTGCAGGTGCATTTTTGACCTTCAGTACAGCTGCTGGTGCAGTTGGGGCTGACTTGATTAATAAAATTGCACCAGGTAGTGGACGCTTCCTCTTCCCATTTGTCTTTGCTTGGGGCTTGGCCTACATTGTTTTCTTGAATGCCGAGTTGGTAACATCAAACATGATGTTCTTGACTGCTGGTAGTTTCTTGAAAAAAATCTCTTGGAGAAAAACGGCTGAGATTTTACTTTACTGTACCTTGTTCAACCTTATCGGGGCTTTGATAGCAGGTTGGGGCTTTGCCCACTCAGCAGCTTATGCACATCTGACACACGATAGTTTCATCTCAGGGGTTGTTGAGATGAAGTTAGGCCGTTCAAATGAATTAATCTTGCTTGAGGCGATTTTGGCAAATATTTTCGTAAATATTGCGATTCTTTCATTTGTTTTGGTCAAAGATGGTGGTGCCAAACTTTGGCTTGTGTTGTCAGCGATTTACATGTTTGTATTCTTAACAAACGAGCACATTGCGGCGAACTTTGCTTCTTTTGCGATTGTAAAATTCAGTGTTGCTGCTGATTCAATTGCTAACTTCGGTGTTGGGAATATGCTTCGTCACTGGGGTGTAACCTTCATTGGGAACTTGATCGGTGGAGGTCTCTTGGTTGGTCTTCCATATGCCTTCCTCAATAAAAATGAAGATACTTATGTAGATTAAGAAAATGAGCACGATTGAGTCGTGCTTTTTTCGTTTTTAAAATAGAGTAATAGCTATTTCTTATATAAAAATATAGAAAACTGATATTTGTAAACTATAACTTAAGGTGCTACAATATCCTTAATCAAACTATTTGGAGGTCGTTTTATGACTCGTGATTTTAAATTTGAAACTTTGCAACTGCATGCTGGTCAAGTTGTGGATCCAGCTACCAAGTCTCGTGCGGTGCCGATTTATCAAACAACATCCTTTGTTTTTGATGACACGCAGGAAGGTGCCGATTTGTTTGCCTTGAGAAAACCAGGGAACATTTATACTCGTATCACCAACCCCACAACAGCTGCCTTTGAAGAAAGAATTGCTGCCCTTGAAGGTGGTGTTGGAGCTCTTGCAACCGCATCAGGTATGGCTGCAGTGACTTATACGATTTTGGCGCTTGCCCATGCTGGTGATCATGTAGTAGCGGCATCAACTATTTACGGCGGGACCTTCAACCTCTTGAAGGAAACCCTTCCTCGTTATGGTATCACAACAACCTTTGTGGACGTGGATAATTTGGAGGAAGTAGAAGCAGCTATCAATGACAATACCAAGCTTGTCTTGATTGAAACCTTGGGGAATCCCTTGATTAACATTCCAGATTTGGAAAAATTGGCAGAGATTGCTCATAAGCATCAGATTCCACTAGTTTCGGATAATACCTTTGCCACACCTTACTTGATTAATGTCTTTTCTCACGGTGTAGATATTGCTATTCACTCTGCGACTAAGTTTATCGGTGGGCATGGTACGACTATTGGTGGAGTGATTGTCGATAGCGGTCGTTTTGACTGGGCAGCTTCAGGGAAATTCCCTCAATTTGTTGAGGAAGACCCAAGTTATCACAACTTGAGCTATACTCGTGATGTAGGTGCAGCAGCCTTTATTATCGCTGTCCGTGTTCAATTGCTTCGTGATACAGGTGCAGCCTTGTCGCCATTTAATGCCTTTCTCTTGCTCCAAGGACTTGAAACCCTTTCACTTCGTGTGGAACGTCATGTACAAAATGCAGAGAAAATTGTTGATTTCCTTGTCAACCATCCTAAGGTAGAAAAAGTCAACTATCCAAAACTTGCAGATAGTCCTTATCATGCCTTGGCTGAGAAATACTTGCCAAAAGGTGTGGGTTCAATCTTTACTTTCCATGTCAAAGGTGGGGAAGCAGAAGCCCGCAAGGTAATTGATCATTTAGAAATCTTCTCTGACCTTGCAAACGTGGCAGATGCTAAGTCTCTTGTTGTTCATCCAGCCACAACCACTCACGGTCAATTGTCAGAAAAAGATCTAGAAGCAGCAGGTGTCACACCAAATCAAATTCGTTTGTCAATCGGTCTTGAAAATGTAGAAGATTTGATTGAAGACTTGCGCTTGGCCTTGGAAAAAATTTAAAGAAAAAGAAGATAAACAGTGGGTTTCGACTCGCTGTTTTTGATTTTCCTTCAGGCATGATATAATGGTTACAGAAGTCTAGAAAGAGGAACGATATGAACGAAATCAAATGCCCCAACTGTGGGGAAGTCTTTACAGTAAATGAGAGTCAGTATGCTGAACTTTTATCCCAAGTGAGAACAGCAGAGTTTGATAAGGAATTGCACGACCGGATGAAGCAGGAACTGGCTTTGGCAGAGCAAAAATCCATGAATGAACAACAGTCTAAACTGGCTCAAAAAGATAAAGAAATTGCTCAATTGCAGGGTCAAATCCAAAACTTTGATACAGAAAAAGAATTGGCCAAGAAAGAGGTTGAACAGACAAGCCATCAGGCCTTATTGGCTAAGGACAAGGAAGTACAGGCCTTGGAAAACCAATTGGCCACCTTGCGTTTGGAACATGAAAATCAACTACAGAAGACCCTCTCTGACCTAGAAAAAGAACGAGACCAGGTTAAAAATCAGCTTCTCTTGCAAGAAAAAGAAAACGAACTCTCTCTTGCTTCTGTTAAACAAAACTACGAAGCTCAACTCAAGGCAGCTAGTGAACAAGTCGAATTTTATAAGAATTTCAAAGCCCAACAATCTACAAAAGCTATCGGGGAAAGCCTAGAACAGTACGCAGAGAGTGAGTTTAACAAGGTCCGTAGTTTTGCCTTTCCAAATGCCTACTTTGAGAAGGATAACAAGGTTTCAGCGCGTGGGTCTAAGGGGGACTTTATCTTCCGTGAATGTGATGAAAATGGAGTGGAAATCATTTCCATCATGTTTGAGATGAAGAATGAAGCTGACGGAACAGAGAAGAAGCACAAGAATGCAGATTTTTACAAGGAATTGGACAAGGACCGTCTGGAGAAGAACTGTGAGTATGCCGTTTTGGTGACCATGCTTGAGGCTGATAATGACTACTTTAACACAGGGATTGTAGACGTCAGCCACGAGTACGAAAAGATGTATGTGGTTCGTCCTCAATTCTTTATCCAGTTGATTGGTCTCTTACGTAATGCGGCGCTAAATTCCCTGAAATATAAGCAGGAGTTGGCTTTAGTTCGGGAGCAAAATATCGATATTACGCATTTTGAGGAAGACTTGGATGCCTTTAAGCTAGCATTTGCTAAGAACTATAATTCAGCTTCTACCAACTTTGGTAAGGCAATTGATGAAATCGACAAGGCCATCAAACGCATGGAAGAGGTTAAGAAATTCCTAACAACATCTGAAAACCAACTCCGCCTTGCAAACAATAAATTGGAAGATGTTTCCGTCAAAAAATTGACCCGGAAAAATCCAACCATGAAAGCGAAATTCGAAGCTCTGAAGGGGGAGTAGCCTTAAATATGAAATAACTTTAAAATAGTCGTATGTCTACATTAAATATTTACAACTTTATGTACAGGAAACGGAGAGCTATTTAGAAAGATAAAACTGATATGAGTTCTTACCGTACGTCACCTATGTGAAAGAGCATAATCAGGTTAATAAGATTATGCAACAGTTAAAACTACTAACGAGACGGGATTGTCAAAGGTATATCATGGAGAACAGGTTTTAAAAGCAGTAATTACTACAGTTTTTGTTATTGGTACTTTAATTGATGGTGTTACAGTTAGTGCATCTACATTTGTCTTTGGAGTTTTGATAGCGATTCTAGTAATTGCGAGCGACTTCTTATATTTAAGTTCTACAATGGAGGATAATGGTGAAAGAGATATTAAATAACTATTCGTTGAAAATATCTAGAATTGAAATTTCAAAATTATATAATTTGACAAAAATAGTATACATTTGCTTAATTCCTATAGTTTGCCTATCATTTATAGGCATGGTTGTTGAATTATTTAAAGGTGGGGAAATGAATTTTATGAAATTCATTACTTATACTGTAGTATGTTTTGGGTTTGAGGCATTGCTTTCATTAAACAATAAACTGGTTAAATTAGCTGTAGATAATATCTTTTTGACAGATATTAATTTCGAAAAGCACATAAATTATTATCGTTATGTAGCTGAACACTCCGTTAAGTCTCAACAGCTGTTCAATAATTCAAATTATTTACTAGCTATTGCCCAATCGTCATACTACCAAGGAAAGTTTGAAGAAACACTTGATAATTTGGGACGAATAAATTTTGAGGATAAAAATTTTAATAAGAAATTTGAAATCGAATTATCCACAACTTACTTTAAGATTCTTTCTCTAATCCATGCTGATAAGACAGAGGGAATTTCGCACCAAATCGATATGTTAGCTACATTAAAAGTTCGAACAAATTCTCAGGTTGTTAGGAAGACGAATGTAATAAACATAATAAAAGCTATAGAGTATCTTGTTTTAAATAAAAAATCAAACGACTACTTCGACACTACTGAACCAGAAAATAAGCTATCCCGAATCATGTTCTCTTATTACGGCGCTCTCAATGCCCAGCTAAAAGGAGATGAGGCTCGTGCTCGTAGTTTGTTTGAAAGCATAGCACATGAAAACTCAGAGCTTTTCTATGTGCAGGAAGCTAGGAAGTATTTAGAAAAATGAGCTGATATAGTTTTAAAATCTGTCTAAGATAGAATATGTTGATGTAAAGTGAAAAGGGAATTAGAAAGCAAAAATGAACGGTATTATCAACTTAAAAAAAGAAGCGGGGATGACCTCGCATGATGCGGTTTTTAAGCTGCGTAAGATTTTGGGAACCAAGAAAATCGGTCATGGTGGAACCTTGGATCCGGATGTGGTGGGTGTTTTGCCCATTGCGGTTGGCAAGGCGACCCGCATGGTCGAGTTTATGCAGGACGAGGGTAAGGTCTATGAGGGGGAAATCACTCTGGGCTATTCCACGACGACAGAGGATGCCAGTGGGGAAGTGGTTGCAGAGACGCCTGTTTTGTCGCACTTGGATGAAAAGCTTGTTGATGAAGCAATTGCCAGTCTGACAGGACCTATTATTCAGATTCCGCCTATGTATTCGGCAGTCAAGGTCAATGGTCGCAAACTCTATGAGTATGCGCGTGCAGGTCAAGAAGTAGAGCGTCCAGAGCGTCAGGTGACCATTTATCAATTTGAGCGGACAAGTCCGATTTCTTATGAGGGGAATCTAGCACGTTTTACCTTTCGTGTGAAATGTAGTAAGGGGACTTACATCCGTACCTTGTCAGTTGACTTGGGAGAAAAATTGAGTTATGCGGCCCATATGTCGCATCTGACTCGAACCAGTGCGGCTGGTTTGAAACTAGAAGATGCTCTTACCTTGGAAGAAATTGCTGAAAAAGTGGAGGCTGGCCAATTGGACTTTCTCCATCCTCTAGAGATTGGGACAGGAGACCTCGTCAAAGTTTTACTAACTCCAGAAGAGGCTACAGAAGTACGCTTTGGTCGTTTTATCGAACTCGAACAAACAGAACAAGAATTAGCTGCCTTTGAAGATGATAAATTGCTAGCCATTCTAGAAAAACGGGACAACCTCTACAAGCCAAGGAAGGTTTTTATCTAATCTAACTGGAGTTTGGGGATGGAATTCTTCCCCTAGACTATCCAAATCAGACTATAAATTTTGCAAAAAATGTGATAGAATAGACGACGGATAAAAAAACGGAGGATAGCATGCAAAATAGACCAATCATTATCGGAGTGACAGGTGGTTCTGGTGGAGGTAAGACCAGTGTTTCAAGAGCCATTTTATCGCATTTCCCTGATGAAAAAATTTCCATGATTGAGCATGATTCATACTACAAGGATCAGTCTCATTTGACCTTTGAAGAGCGTGTCAAAACCAACTACGACCATCCTTTTGCCTTTGATACAGACTTGATGATTGAGCAGATTAAGGAATTGTTGGCAGGGCGTCCAGTGGATATTCCGACTTATGACTATACAGAGCATACACGAAGCAGCAAGACCTATCGTCAAGAGCCTCAAGATGTCTTTATCGTTGAGGGGATTTTGGTCTTGGAGGACAAGCGCCTGCGCGATTTGATGGATATCAAGATTTTTGTGGATACAGACGATGATGTGCGCATTATTCGTCGGATTAAGCGTGATATGGAAGAGCGTGGCCGCAGCCTTGATAGCGTTATTGACCAGTATTTAGGCGTTGTCAAGCCCATGTACCATCAGTTTATCGAACCAACCAAGCGTTATGCTGATATCGTCATTCCTGAAGGGGTCAGCAATACAGTGGCTATTGACCTGTTGACGACCAAGATTGCAAAGATTTTGGAAGAAGCTCGAAACAGTAAATAAACAGATGTGGAGGCCTTGCCTCCTTTTTCTATTTTTCCTTCATAATGGTACATAAATGGAGATTTTTAGGCATATTTTTGGTATAATAATACCCATGAAAGAGCAAGAAAATGAATAGTAGGTGGAGATGGAAAAGTATTTATCGGTAACAACTTTGACCAAGTATCTGAAAATGAAATTCGATAAAGACCCTTACTTGGAACGGGTCTATTTAACTGGTCAAGTTTCCAATTTTCGTAAACGACCTACTCACCAATATTTCTCCCTAAAAGATGATCATGCAGTTATTCAAGCGACCATCTGGTCTGGGATTTATCAGAAATTAGGTTTCGATTTGGAAGAAGGGATGAAGATCAATGTAATTGGGCGTGTACAGGTCTACGAACCAAGTGGTAGCTACTCCATCATCATTGAAAAGGCTGAGCCCGATGGGGTTGGTGCGCTTGCGATTCAGTTTGAACAACTCAAGAAAAAATTGACAGAAGAAGGCCTGTTTCAAGAACGCTTCAAGCAACCTCTGCCCCAATTTTCTAAGAGAATAGGTGTAGTAACCAGTCGCAGTGGAGCCGTTATTCGAGATATTATCACGACCGTCAGCAGGCGATTTCCAGGTGTCGATATCCTTCTTTATCCGACCAAGGTTCAAGGAGATGGAGCAGCAGAGGAAATAGCACGAAATATTGCGCGTGCTAATCAACGAGACGATTTGGACTTGCTGATTATTGGTCGTGGTGGAGGTTCTATCGAGGATCTCTGGGCCTTTAACGAAGAAATTGTGGTACGAGCTATTTTTGAGTCTCGTTTGCCAGTTATTTCTAGTGTGGGGCATGAGACGGATGTGACCTTGGCAGATTTTGTGGCAGATCGACGAGCTGCGACGCCAACAGCTGCTGCTGAACTAGCAACACCTGTGACCAAGTTGGATCTATTAGCTCATTTGCAGAATCAGGAAAAACGGATGGCAACGGCAGTACGAAATGTCCTATTTAAAAAACAAGAAGCTTTGAAAAAATGCAGTCAGTCTGTTATCTTTAGACAGCCAGAGCGTTTGTATGATGGCTATATGCAACGCTTGGACCAACTGCAACTGCGCTTAAAACAAAGTTTGCGAACACGGATTTCTGATAACAAACAAGTCGTCCAAGCAAGGACGCATCGACTGGTACAATTATCACCTGTTACCAAAATTCAACGTTATCAAGACCGTCTAGGCCAGTTGGACAAGCTCCTCCGTAGCCAAATGGCGCTGGTTTATGATGCCAAGGTTGCTGAAGTGAAGCGACTTTCAGAAGCCTTGCTCATGTTGGATACCAGTCGAATTGTAGCGCGTGGCTATGCAATTGTCAAAAAAGAAGAGTCTGTTGTAGATTCGGTTGAGAGTTTGAAGAAAAAAGACCAAGTGACGCTTTTGATGCGAGATGGTCAAGTAGAATTAGAGGTTAAAGATGTCAAAACAAAAGAAATTTGAGGAAAATCTAGCAGAACTGGAGACCATTGTCCAAAGTTTGGAAAATGGTGAAATCGCTCTGGAAGATGCGATTGCTGCCTTTCAAAAGGGCATGGTCTTGTCAAAAGAGCTCCAAGCGACGTTGGACAAGGCTGAAAAGACCTTGGTCAAGGTCATGCAAGAAGACGGAACAGAAAGTGATTTTGAATGAAAAAGCAAGAAAAATTAGCTCTTGTCGAGTCAGCCTTGGAAGATTTTTATGGAGACCAGCAGTTTGCCTCTAGTTTGCGAGAGTCTGTTCTCTATTCCATTCATGCTGGTGGCAAGCGTATCCGTCCTTTTCTCTTGTTAGAAGTTCTGGAAGCCTTGCAGGTGGCTATTAAACCAGCACATGCACAGGTAGCCGCGGCCTTGGAGATGATTCACACAGGGAGCTTGATTCATGATGACCTTCCTGCTATGGATGATGATGATTACCGTAGGGGACGCTTGACCAATCATAAGAAATTTGGTGAAGCTATGGCCATTTTGGCTGGAGATGCCTTGTTCCTAGATCCTTATGCCTTGATAGCGCAGGCAGATTTGCCAAGTCAAATCAAGGTGGACTTGATTGCCAACTTATCTCTTGCTTCAGGAAGTCTGGGAATGGTGGCAGGGCAAGTTTTGGACATGGAAGGTGAACAGCAGCATTTGTCTTTGGAAGAACTTCAGACCATTCATGCTAATAAGACTGGAAAATTACTAGCTTATCCCTTCCAAGCGGCTGCTATTATAGCCGAATTGGCTCCTGAAATTCAGGCAAAACTTAAAACTGTAGGTGAATTGATTGGGCTTGCTTTTCAAGTTAGAGATGATGTGTTAGATGTGACCGCTAGTTTTGAGGAAATAGGCAAGACACCACAAAAGGATCTACAGGCAGAAAAGTCAACCTATCCAGCCTTGTTGGGCTTGGAAGAGGCCATTGCCTTTTGTAACCAAACTCTGGATCAAGCTAATGCCAAATTAGAAGAAATTGCCCAGAAGGTTCCCTTTGAAATAGAATCGATTGTGAAAGTAGTAGAAAGTTTGAGAATCAATGGCTAAGGAAAGAGTGGATGTACTAGCTTATAAACAGGGCTTGTTTGAAACGCGAGAGCAGGCCAAGCGTGGTGTGATGGCTGGCCTAGTCGTAGCAGTCCTTAATGGAGAACGGTTTGACAAGCCAGGAGAGAAAATTCCAGATGACACCGAGCTAAAACTCAAGGGTGAAAAACTCAAGTATGTTAGTCGTGGTGGCTTGAAACTGGAAAAGGCCTTGCAGGTCTTTGATTTATCAGTTGATGGAGCGACCACAATTGATATCGGTGCTTCTACTGGTGGTTTTACCGATGTCATGTTGCAAAATGGTGCTGAGTTGGTCTTTGCAGTCGATGTTGGTACCAATCAGTTGGCTTGGAAACTACGCCAGGACCCGAGAGTTGTCAGCATGGAGCAGTTTAATTTCCGCTATGCTGAAAAGACTGATTTCGAAAAGGAACCGAGCTTTGCCAGTATTGATGTGAGTTTCATTTCTCTCAGTCTGATCCTTCCGGCCTTGCATCGAGTCTTGGCAGCTCAAGGTCAGGTTGTGGCTCTAGTTAAGCCTCAGTTTGAAGCAGGACGTGAGCAGATTGGGAAAAATGGAATTATTCGCGATGCCAAGGTCCATCAGAAAGTCCTTGAATCTGTAACAGCTATGGCAGTAGAGGAAGGTTTTTCAGTCCTTGGTTTGGACTTTTCTCCCATCCAAGGTGGGCATGGAAATATTGAATTTTTAGCGTATTTGAAAAAAGAAGAGTCAGCAAGCAATCAGGTTCTTGCTGAGATTGAAGAAGTAGTAGAGAGGGCGCATAGTCAATTTAAAAATGAATAAAAAAGAGAGACTTGAAAAAATTAGACGATTTGTGACAGATTATCAAATCGGTACACAAGAAGAAATCGTAGAACATTTGAAAGAAGCTGGCATTACTGCCACTCAAGCAACGGTATCCCGAGATATCAAAGAGCTAGGTATTGTCAAAATTCCTTTGAGAGACAACACCTATGTCTATGAATTGCCAAAATCAATCGTAAAAAGTTTACAACTGGCTGAAGACAATATTGAGTCAGCTGAATTGATGGACAAGATGATCAATCTTCAAGTTATTCCAGGAAATACAGCTTTTGTAAAAGCTCAGTTAATTGAGACTTTTGCGGACAAGATTTTTAGCTGTTTAGCTGATGATAGCTCGATTTTAGTCATTGCAAGAAGCGAAAGTCTAGCTGAGGAAATCTTTGAACAAGTAAAAAATTGGTAGGTCTATATGTTACTTGAAATTTCGATAAAAAACTTTGCCATTATTGAGGCTATTTCTCTCAATTTTGAAAAGGGAATGACTGTCTTGACTGGTGAAACGGGTGCAGGGAAGTCGATTATCATTGATGCTATGAATATGATGTTGGGAGCTCGTGCGACGACAGATGTTATTCGTCATGGTGCGCCAAAGGCAGAGATTGAGGGGCTTTTCTCAGTTGAGAATAGTCGCCTTTTGCAGGAAATTTTCGATGATCAAGGTTTGGAAATGGGGGATGAGATTATCATCCGTCGGGAAATTCTGCAAAATGGTCGTAGTATCAGCCGTGTCAATGGTCAGATGGTTAATCTGTCTGTTTTGCGCGCTATTGGGCAACATCTGGTAGATATTCATGGTCAGCATGACCAAGAGGAGTTAATGCGTCCCCAACTGCATATTCAAATGTTGGATGAATTTGGTGATACAGGCTTTTGGGCCTTGAAAGAAACCTATCAAACGAGTTTTGATGCCTATCGAAAAATGCGTAAGCAGGTTCTGGAAGTCAAGAAAAACCAACAGGAACACAAGGCACGTATCGAAATGTTGGAATTTCAAATGGCAGAGATTGAGGCAGCAAACTTGCAGGCTGGAGAAGATTTGGCTCTCAATCAAGAGCGAGATAAACTGCTCAACCATAAAAATATTGCGGATACGTTGACCAATGCCTACAGTATGTTGGACAATGAAGACTTTTCAAGTCTGGCCAATGTTCGTTCAGCCATGAATGACATGGAAAGTGTCGAAGAGTATGACCCTGAATACCGTGAAATTTCAAGCTCTTTGTCTGAGACTTACTATGTCTTAGAAGACATTAGCAAACGTCTGGAAGCTATTATTGAGGACCTTGATTTTGACGGCAATCGTCTCATGCAGGTTGAGAATCGTTTGGACTTCCTTCATACCATTACCCGTAAGTATGGTGGGACTGTAGACGATGTCTTGCTTTATTTTGCCAAGATTACGGAAGAATACAATCTCTTGACAGGTAATAACCTTTCGTCTGAAGACATGGAAGCAGAGCTTAAGAAGTTAGAAGTCAATCTTGTCGATTTGGCAGGTCAGCTTGCATCTGCTCGTCATGACTTAGCTCAGCAGCTAGAAGCAGAGATTAAACAAGAGCTTCAAGATCTTTATATGGAAAAAGCCCAGTTTCAAGTTCGTTTTAGCAAGGGCAAATTCAGTCGTGAGGGAAATGAAATGGTTGAGTTTTATATTTCAACCAACCCTGGTGAAGACTTTAAACCCTTGGTCAAGGTTGCATCTGGTGGGGAATTGTCTCGTCTCATGCTAGCCATTAAATCTGCCTTTTCACGTAAAGAAGGCAAGACCAGTATTGTCTTTGATGAAGTGGATACGGGAGTTTCAGGTCGTGTAGCTCAGGCTATTGCGCAGAAGATTCACAAGATTGGTCAGCATGGTCAGGTTTTGGCTATTTCCCATTTGCCACAAGTGATTGCGATTGCAGATTATCAATTCTTTATTGAGAAGATTAGCAATGAGCATTCAACGGTTTCGACTGTTCGTCTCTTGACGGTCGAAGAGCGAGTTGAGGAAGTTGCCAAGATGTTGGCTGGTGATGATGTGACGGAAGCAGCCCTGACGCAAGCCAGAGAATTGTTGAGAAACAGGGAGGAATAAGATGACAGACTATTATGTAATTGGAGATGTTCACGGAAAAGCTGGGATGCTAGAAGACCTTCTCAAAACCTGGGATGGTCAGACCCAGTTGCTCTTTCTTGGCGATTTGATTGACCGCGGTGAGGATAGTCGCCGTGTCCTAGAGATGGTTAAGGACTTGGTTGATAATCAAGGGGCAATCTGTTTGTCAGGTAACCACGAGTATATGTTTTTGACTTGGCTCGATGATCCAGAGGAAAGCTATGACCATTATCGTCGCAATGGCGGAGATACAACTATTAACTCTATCCTAGGTCGTCCCTTGGATGCACCAGTTGATGGAGTGGAAGATGCCAAGCGTGTTGCTACTGAAGCGGCAGATTTGGTCGAATTTATTCGTCAAATGCCATTTGTAGTGGAAACAGATCATTATATTTTTGTTCATGCTGGCGTTGATTTGACATTAGAGGACTGGCATGAAACGACAGACTACAAGAAAGTTTGGCTCAGAAAACCATTCCACGAAGCAGAAAATCATACTGGAAAAATCATTGTCTTTGGCCATACACCGGTCTATGGTTTGCTGAAGCAAGAGCGTGGTACTGCTGAGCTTTGGACTACAGAAGATGGCAAGATTGGCATGGACGGAGGAGCTGTTTATGGTGGTGTCCTTCATGGGATTGTCTTTACAGACCAAGGAATGACAGAACATCATTTTATTGAAAATGACGGCTTTGTCGCCGAAGATTAGTACTTCTAGCAGGGTATGGTCTTGTCAAAATATCAAAAACAATTTATAATAAATAGATACCCTGAAAGGAAGAGAATCATGAATTTAGAAGAATTGAAAAAACGACAGGAGAAGATTCGTAACTTCTCTATTATCGCCCATATTGACCATGGAAAGTCGACTCTAGCAGACCGCATTTTGGAAAAGACGGAGACAGTTTCAAGCCGTGAAATGCAGGCTCAACTTTTGGACAGTATGGATTTAGAGCGGGAACGTGGGATTACCATTAAACTCAATGCCATCGAGCTCAATTATACTGCTAAAGATGGAGAGACTTATATTTTCCACTTGATTGACACGCCGGGGCACGTGGATTTTACCTATGAAGTTTCACGTTCGCTAGCTGCCTGTGAGGGTGCTATTTTGGTGGTCGATGCTGCTCAAGGTATTGAGGCTCAAACTCTTGCCAACGTGTATCTAGCCTTGGACAATGATTTGGAAATCATGCCAGTCATTAACAAGATTGATCTACCAGCAGCTGATCCAGAGCGTGTTCGTACAGAGATTGAGGATGTCATCGGACTAGACGCCAGCGAAGCAGTCTTAGCTTCAGCTAAAGCTGGTATTGGTATTGGAGAAATACTCGAACAAATCGTAGAGAAAGTGCCAGCCCCAACGGGCGATGTGACTGCACCACTTAAGGCATTGATTTTCGACTCGGTCTATGATGCCTACCGCGGGGTTATTCTCCAGGTTCGTGTTATGGATGGGGTAGTTAAACCTGGCGATAAGATTCAGCTCATGAGCAATGGCAAGACCTTTGATGTGACCGAGGTCGGAATTTTCACACCGAAAGCAGTTGGTCGTGATTTCCTTGCGACTGGGGACGTTGGTTATATTGCAGCTTCTATCAAGACGGTTCAGGACACTCGTGTGGGTGATACCGTTACCTTGGCAACCAATCCTGCAGCAGAGCCATTACATGGTTACAAGCAGATGAATCCTATGGTTTTTGCGGGTCTCTATCCAATCGAATCAAACAAGTACAATGACCTACGTGAAGCCCTTGAAAAATTGCAACTGAATGATGCTAGTCTCCAATTTGAACCAGAAACATCTCAGGCACTTGGATTTGGTTTCCGTTGTGGTTTCCTTGGACTTCTCCATATGGATGTTATCCAGGAACGTTTAGAGCGTGAGTTTAACATTGACCTCATCATGACAGCTCCGTCTGTTATCTATAAGGTTAATTTGACTGACGGTGAGTCTATGGATGTGTCCAACCCGTCTGAATTCCCAGATCCTACCAAGATTGCGACTATTGAAGAGCCTTATGTTAAGGCGCAAATCATGGTGCCACAGGAGTTTGTCGGAGCAGTGATGGAATTAGCTCAGCGCAAGCGTGGTGACTTTGTGACGATGGACTATATCGATGATAACCGTGTCAATGTTATCTATCAAATTCCTCTGGCTGAAATCGTCTTTGACTTCTTTGATAAACTCAAGTCTTCGACACGTGGTTATGCAAGTTTTGACTACGAATTGTCAGAGTATCGTCCATCTAAGCTGGTGAAAATGGATATCCTTCTCAATGGAGACAAGGTGGATGCCCTCAGCTTCATCGTTCACAAGGACTTTGCCTACGAACGTGGGAAACTCATCGTTGATAAACTCAAGAAAATCATCCCTCGTCAACAATTCGAGGTACCAATTCAAGCAGCTATTGGACACAAGATTGTGGCTCGTACAGATATCAAGGCCCTTCGTAAGAACGTACTTGCTAAGTGTTACGGTGGTGACGTTTCTCGTAAACGCAAACTCCTTGAAAAACAAAAAGCAGGTAAGAAGCGCATGAAAGCTATCGGATCAGTAGAAGTTCCACAAGAAGCCTTCCTTAGCGTCTTGAGCATGGATGAGGAGTAGAAGTATATAGAAAAACATTTTATTGTTGATAGACTTTAAATATCAAACAACAAAGATAAATAAAAGAAGATCAAATGGTTTTAGGCTCTTTGTCAACTGTAGTGGGTTGAAGAAAAGCTAAGCTCGAGAAAGGACAAATTTCGTCCTTTCTTTTTTGATGTTTAGAGCGATAAAAATCCTTTTTTTGAAGTTTTCAAAGTTTCGAAATCC
>NZ_WIJO01000025.1:0-27383 GCF_009496205.1 Streptococcus mitis | reverse complement strand
AGCTTCTCTAAGCTATATCCTTGTTTTCTAAGTTCATAGATCTGAACTTTATCATCATAAGTTAATTTCATAATAAAAACACCCCAAAAGTTAGATTTTTTCTGTCTAACTTTTGGGGTGCAGTTCATACATTCAAACTGGCGTTTTATTTTTTAGGATTTTGATGAGTCAAGTTCAGTCCCCAAGGAACAAGATTTTCAGTTTTATTTTGGATGCGTGTGATATTATCCTTATGACGAATGATAATCAAACTAGCAAGTGCTAGGATAATAGCGATGAAGAAAGGGTCATAGTGATTCAGGATAAAACCAAAAAGTGGAAAGAGTAGAACTCCGATGACAGCCGCGATAGATGCTGTGACACTAGATAGTGAAATCATACTACCAAGATAAAGAGTTCCAAAGAAAACAACTGCAAGGTAGAGACAGAAGATAGGCGCAAATCCGAAAATCACCCCAGCACTGGTTGCGACAGCCTTACCACCCTTAAATCCTGCAAAGATAGGAAAGGTATGGCCAATAACAGCCAAAAGTCCAAAGATGAGGGACGAAACGCCTTGTAGATGAAAAATAATCGGAAGAAGTGTTGCTAGGGTTCCTTTGAAAAAGTCAATCACAAAGGTTGCCATACCAGCTTTCTTGCCTAAAATGCGGAAGGTATTGGTCGTTCCAGTATTTCCAGAACCGTGTTCACGAAGATTTGTCTGAAAGAAAATTTGTCCAATCCAGAGACCAGACGGAATCGAACCCAGCAGATAGGCTAGGATTAATAAAACTATTGTAATCATACTCCTATTATATCATGAAATGAAGAAGAAAGGCAGAGAATCTCTTCTGAAATTGTCACAGCGGAGAAAGAAAAATTTTGCAAAATCCTTGGAAAACCTGTAGAATAGTAAAGATGAACGAATAGGAGGTTCCTTGTGTCAAAAAAGGAAATCAATATTAACAATTATAACGATGATGCCATTCAGGTGCTAGAAGGGTTGGATGCGGTCCGAAAACGTCCAGGGATGTATATCGGATCGACTGATGGGGCAGGTCTCCACCACCTCGTCTGGGAAATCGTGGATAATGCAGTCGATGAGGCCTTGTCTGGATTTGGTGACCGTATTGATGTGACCATTAATAAAGACGGTAGTTTAACGGTTCAAGACCATGGTCGTGGGATGCCGACGGGTATGCACGCTATGGGAATTCCAACTGTTGAGGTTATCTTTACCATCCTTCATGCAGGAGGGAAATTCGGTCAAGGAGGATACAAGACATCAGGTGGACTTCACGGGGTGGGTTCTTCCGTTGTTAATGCCCTATCTAGTTGGCTGGAAGTTGAAATTACCCGTGATGGGGCAATCTATAAGCAACGTTTTGAAAATGGTGGCAAACCTGTCACGACCTTGAAGAAAATTGGTACAGCGCCCAAGTCTAAAACAGGTACCAAGGTTACTTTTATGCCTGATGCGACGATCTTCTCTACGACAGATTTCAAGTACAATACCATCTCAGAGCGTCTTAATGAATCAGCCTTTCTCTTGAAAAATGTGACCTTGTCTTTGACGGACAAGCGTACAGATGAAGCGATTGAATTCCACTATGAAAATGGGGTACAAGACTTTGTTTCTTATCTGAATGAAGACAAGGAAACCTTGACACCAGTTCTTTACTTTGAAGGGGAAGACAATGGTTTCCAAGTGGAAGTGGCCCTCCAGTACAATGACGGATTTTCAGATAACATTCTATCCTTTGTCAATAACGTTCGCACCAAGGACGGTGGAACGCACGAGACAGGACTCAAGTCTGCCATTACCAAGGTTATGAATGACTATGCGCGTAAGACTGGGCTTCTCAAGGAAAAAGATAAAAACCTTGAAGGGTCAGACTATCGTGAAGGACTAGCAGCCGTTCTTTCTATCTTGGTCCCTGAAGAACATTTGCAGTTTGAGGGTCAGACCAAGGACAAGCTAGGAAGCCCTCTTGCTCGTCCCATTGTGGATGGCATTGTGGCTGATAAGTTGACCTTTTTCCTTATGGAAAATGGTGAATTGGCTTCTAACCTCATCCGCAAGGCTATTAAGGCCCGTGATGCTCGTGAAGCAGCACGTAGGGCGCGTGATGAGAGCCGAAATGGTAAGAAAAATAAAAAGGATAAGGGCTTGTTGTCTGGGAAATTGACCCCAGCCCAGTCTAAGAATCCGGCTAAGAATGAACTCTATCTAGTCGAGGGGGATTCTGCCGGAGGTTCTGCCAAACAAGGCCGTGACCGCAAGTTCCAGGCAATATTGCCTCTTCGTGGTAAGGTTATCAATACAGCCAAAGCCAAGATGGCGGATATCCTCAAAAATGAAGAAATCAACACCATGATTTATACTATTGGTGCAGGTGTGGGAGCAGACTTCTCTATTGAAGATGTCAACTATGACAAGATCATTATCATGACTGATGCAGACACCGACGGTGCCCACATTCAGACTTTACTCTTGACATTTTTCTACCGCTACATGCGTCCGCTAGTTGAGACAGGACATGTTTATATCGCCCTTCCGCCTCTTTACAAGATGTCCAAAGGCAAAGGTAAGAAAGAAGAAGTGGCCTACGCTTGGACGGACGGAGAGCTAGAAGAACTCCGCAAGCAGTTTGGTAAAGGTGCTACCCTCCAACGCTATAAAGGTCTCGGTGAGATGAATGCGGACCAGCTCTGGGAAACAACTATGAACCCAGAAACGCGTACCCTTATCCGTGTCACCATTGAAGACCTAGCACGCGCCGAACGTCGCGTCAATGTTCTCATGGGAGACAAGGTCGAACCACGCCGTAAGTGGATTGAGGATAATGTCAAGTTTACGCTAGAAGAAGCGACAGTGTTTTAAAATTAGGAAAGGATTTAAATATTATGAGACTAGAATTTTCATTTAAAGATGTTCCGCAGGATGAGTTGAAAGAACCTAGAAAAATAGATTTATCTAAAAATACTGTTATTTATGGAAATAACGGCCGAGGAAAAACTAGAATATTAACTGCGATTGATAATTTGCATAAGATTGCAAGTATTGAATTTCAAAGTAAGATTTTTAATTTAGTAGAAGAATTGAATTTATCTACTTTAAAAATTGATGGAAAAGATTTTACAGAATTCTCTCTACCAAAGAATAATATATTAGGTAGTAAATACTTAACCAAATATGTTAAATCTATAGAGTTTGCATTAAATGATTTGTATTCAGTACTTAGAGAATTAAGTGGGATTTCATTTGTTTTTCAAGAGCTGTTAAGTCGTCATTTAGATGAATTGAGATCATTATTACAAATCGCGGAAAATGGGAGAGGAAATTGGAGGCAAATTAATAATTTGACAAAAGTGGATCGGATATTCAGGACATGTAGTTTAACATTAAAGAAACTAAGGAATGATATCCCGCACGGTTTTTATACTTCTACTAATGGGTTCGCAGATGAAAGAGATATTTTTTTGTTTATTCGAGAAGCATTGACTATTAATGAATATTTATTGAGAACTTTAGAGGATGCTCATTATAGAGAGTTAGAAGAAAATAATGAGAAAGTAGAGTCTATTAAGGCGTTTCAAAAAGAACTTGAAGATTCATTAAAGAGTAATGATACTTGTTATATATCACCTGATACTAATTTAGAGGTTATAATGAATAGAATTGATGAAAACATCAAAAAAAACATAGAGAAGTATGGGTTTACTTTTTTTGAAAAGAAAGATATAGCTAAAAAAACTCGTGAAAGTGTAATCAGTAAAATTAATGAAATCCTAGATAATATTATTATTACTAACAAATTATTATCAACCGGCTATGGAGGATTGGAGATTATAATTCAATCTGGTAGAGTTAAAGTCAAAAAGAATTCGGAAGTTATAGATTGTGAGAAACTTTCTTCAGGAGAAAAGAGGATAATAAAACTATTTCTATCTGTTGTATTCGAGAAAGCAGATATTTATCTAATTGATGAGCCAGAAGTATCTTTATCATTAAACTTTCAATCAAAACTTATTAATGACTTAGTATATTTGTGCGAAAGAAAAGGCAATAGAATTATTTTAGCAACTCATGCACCATACATTTTTAAAGACTGTATTGCTAATGATTTTGAAAGGTTAGAGCTATGACAGAGTTATCGGTTTCTAACTTAAATGTTGCAGAATTAAATCACTTAGCTGAAGAAATGTTGCCTTCCACTGATAAAAAAATATTTTTTGAAGGAAAAATAAATAAAAAATATTACCAAAAAATAGAATTATTTAGAAAATATACATTGGATAATGGTGGCCCTTGTTCAAATATAAAAAAATTGTCTCTCAAAACAGTAAATTCTATGGAGTAGTAGATGGTGATTTTTTTAGTGAAAACTTAGATAGAATTTATCAGATAGATTTTTATAGTATAGAAAATATTGTCTTGATTTATCATGGTATTTTAGATTTATACCTATCATCTCTTATAGAGATTTTAAAGAATTACTTTAAAAGTGAGAAAAAGATTAGGCACAGACTAATATTAACTAAGGACTCTAACCAATGTTTTGTATTAGAAAAAGAATTAAAAATCAATTCACAATTTTATGATTATATTGATGAAAAGATAATTGATGAAAAAACTTTTCTTAAATATATGGATTTGAAAAAAATTGTAGGCTCTTATATGGGTATTTTAAAACAGAATTCTGATATCTCTATAGAATGTAGAAATGCAGCAAAAGATTATATTCCAACTTGTAATGAAATTAAAATTGATGACCTTTTTTCAATTTCGGTGGCGGAAAGAGTAACTTTAGATTTATAAAAGCGAAGTTTATATTTTTACTTATAATTAAAGGGAATTTTTATATGTTTTACAATTAACTGATATGGAGATAAATTATCTTTAACTTGTAGATAATACTTTTTATATGGTCATGCTAAAGTTCTTTTAACCAGATATTAAAAGAGTATTATTTGAATGGAGTGTTAATCTTAAGAAACTGGTAGTTATCTTTTTTGCTAGCTTTAATTTATGTGAATCAGTATACTGATTATTTTATGTATATTTGGTATTCAAGATGAATCTAAGAAGTTATGGTTATAGTCTTTTGCTATTTAAGAAAGACTTGTTAGTAGTTTATCACTCTATAATAATTAAACCAATTCGAATAGCAGATTTTTTCTGGGAAATAAGTTGAAACTTAAAGTGGCATTTAGTAGGAGAGTTGAGGATTTAGACATATAAGGATAATAATACTCAAGCGAGTCTGAATTTTACGTTTAAGTAAAATGTTGTGTAATATGTTAATTATTTTAAAGTCATATCCGAATAACTTAATTAAAAAATTATGAAATAAATATAAAATTTTAAAAAAATTTCATAAAGAGTAAATAACGCTAGAAAGTAGGATTTTTCGTTATGTCATATATAAAATCAATAATCTCAACTGAAAAGCTAGGTTTTCCATGAGAACTGACAAGGAAATGCTTGGACTGATTTTACAAATAGCTAAAAAGATACAGGTTGATGCTGTGGCTCTATCTGGTTCACGAACTGATACAAAAGCACCAAAAGACGAGTTTCAAGACTATGATGTTGTTTATGTCGTGGACGACTTAGATAATTTGACGAGTGACCTTGCTTGGTTAGACCAGTTTGGCACACGTATCATTGAGCAACATAATCTCCTAGGCAACCGTCGTCTCTATCTCATGCTATTTGAAGATGGCAATCGGATTGATTTAACCCTCTGCCCCAAAGACCAAATTCAAGAGTGGGTAGAAAACGAAGCGGATTTCACGGTACTAGAGGATCCTAAGGGTTTGTTTGAGTCTTATTCTCCCAGGCCAGAACGTTTCTGGATACATCCAGCTAGTGAGATGGATTTTGAAAAAACCTGTAATGAATTTTGGTGGGTGTCAGCTTACGTGGTTAAAGGAATTTGTCGCAAGCAAGTCATCTATGCAACTGACCATCTCTACGGTATTTGCCAGCAAGAACTCTTGAAAATCTTAGCTTGGCAGGTAGCAAGAGATAGAGGAGCAGTCGACATCGGTAAGAACTACAAGCATCTCTTTAACTACTTGCCTTCTGAGAAGGAGAAGGAATTCTCAAATCTACTTGATTTCTCGAGTTTAGACAAAATCATTCAGTCTTTATTGGCTACGATGCAAATTTTTCATCAAGAAGCTCAAAGTCTTTCCCAAAAGATGGGCTTTGACTATGATAGGGAAGTAGCTGAGAAGATGATCGGGTATGCTGAGCAGAGACTTCTTAATCGCTGACTAATTTAAAAGATTAAACTACAGCAAGGATAGTTTGGTTATTTATAGTAACTGAACACCTTTGTCTATAAAAAACTACTCTACATTCTTTGAAAGGAGTTGAACACGCCCTAAATACTGGGTGAAAAAGATAAATTCTCTTGAGAGCATCGCTCCCTGCAAGAATTTCCTATTTTCACTTTTCATTTTACGGGCTTTGTATCCTATATGAGTAATATCCAAAATATGTCCTTAGAGGACATCATGGGAGAGCGCTTTGGTCGCTACTCCAAGTACATTATTCAAGACCGGGCCTTGCCAGATATTCGTGATGGCTTGAAGCCGGTTCAGCGTCGTATTCTTTATTCTATGAATAAGGATGGCAATACTTTTGACAAGAGTTACCGCAAGTCGGCCAAGTCTGTTGGGAATATCATGGGGAATTTCCACCCGCACGGTGACAGTTCTATCTATGATGCCATGGTTCGTATGTCACAGGACTGGAAAAATCGTGAGATTCTAGTTGAAATGCACGGTAATAACGGTTCTATGGACGGTGATCCGCCTGCGGCTATGCGTTATACTGAGGCGCGTTTGTCTGAGATTGCAGGCTATCTTCTTCAGGATATCGATAAAAAGACCGTTCCTTTTGCTTGGAACTTTGATGATACCGAGAAAGAACCTACTGTCTTACCAGCAGCCTTTCCCAACCTTTTAGTCAATGGTTCGACTGGGATTTCGGCTGGTTATGCCACAGACATTCCTCCCCATAATTTGGCTGAGGTCATTGATGCTGCAGTTTACATGATTGACCACCCAACGGCCAAAGTTGAAAAACTCATGGAATTCTTGCCTGGTCCAGACTTCCCGACTGGAGGGATTATTCAGGGGCGTGATGAAATCAAGAAGGCCTATGAAACTGGGAAGGGGCGCGTGGTTGTTCGTTCCAAGACTGAGATTGAAAAGCTAAAAGGTGGTAAGGAACAAATCGTTATTACTGAGATTCCCTATGAGATTAATAAGGCCAATCTAGTCAAGAAAATCGATGATGTTCGTGTCAATAACAAGGTGGCTGGGATTGCTGAGGTTCGTGATGAGTCTGACCGTGATGGTCTACGTATTGCTATTGAGCTAAAAAAAGATGCCAATACGGAGCTTGTTCTTAATTATCTTTTCAAATACACAGACCTGCAAATCAACTACAACTTTAACATGGTGGCGATTGACAATTTCACACCTTGTCAGGTCGGTATTGTCCCAATCTTGTCTAGCTATATTGCCCACCGTCGTGAAGTGATTTTGGCGCGTTCCCGCTTTGACAAGGAAAAGGCTGAGAAACGTCTCCATATCGTCGAAGGTTTGATTCGCGTCATCTCCATCTTGGACGAGGTCATTGCGCTTATCCGTGCTTCTGAGAATAAGGCTGACGCTAAGGAAAATCTTAAGGTAAGCTATGATTTTACGGAAGAACAGGCTGAGGCTATCGTTACCTTGCAACTGTACCGTTTGACCAATACAGACGTAGTTGTCTTGCAAGAAGAAGAAGCAGAACTTCGTGAAAAGATTGCCATGCTGGCGGCTATTATCGGGGATGAGCGGACTATGTACAATCTCATGAAGAAAGAACTTCGTGAGGTTAAGAAGAGGTTTGCGACTCCGCGTTTGAGTTCTCTAGAAGACACTGCGAAAGCAATTGAGATTGATACAGCTAGTCTGATCGCTGAGGAAGATACCTACGTCAGCGTGACCAAGGCAGGTTATATCAAGCGTACCAGCCCACGTTCCTTTGCGGCTTCCACTCTGGAAGAAATTGGCAAACGTGATGATGATCGTCTGATTTTTGTACAAGCTGTCAAGACAACCCAGCATCTCTTGATATTCACGACTCTTGGAAATGTCATTTATCGACCAATCCATGAATTGGCAGACATTCGTTGGAAGGATATCGGTGAGCATCTGAGCCAAACCATTACAAACTTTGAAACGAACGAAGAAATCCTCTATGTGGAAGTCGTGGATCAGTTTGATGATGCGACAACCTACTTTGCTGCGACTCGTCTCGGTCAAATCAAGCGTGTAGAACGCAAAGAATTCTCTCCATGGCGGACCTATAAATCTAAGTCTGTCAAGTATGCTAAGCTCAAAGACGAGGCAGACCAGATTGTAGCAGTGGCTCCGATTAAACTGGATGATGTTCTCTTGATTAGCCAAAATGGTTATGCCCTTCGTTTCAATATCGAAGAGGTACCAGTTGTCGGTGCTAAGGCTGCAGGTGTCAAAGCTATGAACCTGAAAGCAGATGATGTCCTTCAATCAGCCTTTATCTGTAACACCTCATCCTTCTACCTCTTGACCCAACGTGGTAGTTTAAAACGTGTTTCTATTGACGAAATTCCGGCAACAAGTCGTGCCAAACGTGGCTTACAAGTCTTACGTGAGTTGAAAAACAAACCGCATCGTGTCTTCTTGGCAGGAGCGGTTGCAGAACAAGGCTTTATTGGTGATCTCTTCAGTACAGATGTGGAAGAGAACGACCAAACTCTGCTTGTTCAATCCAACAAAGGAACAATCTATCAAAGTCGATTGCAAGACTTGAACTTGTCAGAACGCACTAGCAACGGAAGCTTCATTTCTGATACGATTTCAGATGAAGAAGTTTTTGACGCTTATCTTAAAGAAGTATTTACGGAAGCTAAATAAGTGAAATGAAGAATCAGTTCTAAGAGCTGGTTCTTTTTATTGAAGAAATTTTCTGAAAATTACAAAATATACTTGCTATTTTAGAAAAATAGTGTAGAATAAAAGAAATAGGTTTTTAGAATAAGGAGTGGAATATGACAGTAACGATTGATTGGGAAAATCTCGGTTTTTCCTATATGAAATTACCTTATCGCTATATTGCTCATTTTAAAAATGGACAATGGAATCAAGGAGAGCTTACAGAGGATGCAACTTTGCATATTTCAGAGTCTTCTCCAAGTCTTCACTATGGTCAACAAGCATTTGAAGGTTTGAAAGCTTATCGTACTAAGGATGGCAGTGTTCAACTGTTCCGTCCTGATGAAAACGCCAAACGTCTGCAACGTACATGTGACCGTCTCTTGATGCCACAAGTTCCGACAGAAATGTTTGTAGAAGCTTGTAAGGCAGTTGTTCGTGCGAATGAAGAATATGTACCTCCATACGGAACAGGTGGAACCCTTTATCTTCGTCCTCTTTTGATTGGTGTCGGAGATATTATTGGGGTTAAACCAGCAGAAGAGTATATTTTCACCATCTTTGCCATGCCAGTTGGTAATTACTTTAAAGGCGGTTTGGTTCCAACCAACTTCTTGATTCAGGATGAATACGACCGTGCAGCGCCAAATGGTACAGGTGCAGCTAAAGTTGGTGGGAACTATGCTGCCAGTCTCTTGCCAGGGAAATTGGCCAAGTCACGTCATTTCTCAGATGTTATCTATTTAGACCCATCAACTCATACAAAGATTGAAGAAGTCGGATCAGCTAACTTCTTTGGAATTACAGCTGATAATGAATTTGTAACACCATTGAGTCCATCTATCTTGCCATCTATTACCAAGTACTCTTTGCTTTACTTGGCAGAACATCGCTTGGGCTTAACTCCTATTGAGGGGGATGTCCCGATTGATAACCTTGACCGTTTTGTAGAGGCAGGTGCCTGTGGTACAGCAGCGGTTATTTCTCCAATTGGTGGAATTCAGCACGGTGATGATTTCCATGTGTTCTATAGCGAAACAGAAGTAGGTCCTGTGACTCGTAAATTATATGATGAATTGACAGGAATTCAGTTTGGCGATATTGAAGCGCCAGAAGGTTGGATTGTAAAAGTAGATTAAAATAAACTAAAGGAGATTTTTTATGAAATCGAAAAAGTGGCTCTTAACAGCAGGAGTGGTCCTGAGCACAACAGCTCTTTTAGTAGCTTGTGGAAAAGCTGATAAAGAAGCAGATGCACCGACAACATTTTCATATGTCTATGCAGTAGATCCAGCATCTTTGGACTATAGTATAGCGACTCGTACATCTACAACAGATGTCATCGGGAACGTGGTTGATGGTTTGATGGAAAATGACCAATACGGAAATGTTATTCCTTCCTTGGCTGAAGATTGGTCTGTGTCAAAAGATGGTTTGACTTATACCTACAAACTTCGTAAAGGAGTTAAATGGTACACTTCTGAAGGTGAAGAATATGCAGAAGTAACAGCCCATGACTTTGTGACAGGACTAAAACACGTAGCTGACGGTAAGTCAGACGGTGTCTCTCTCATCCAAAATTCAATCAAGGGCTTGGATGCCTACATGACTGGTGAGACCAATGATTTCTCTACAGTTGGTGTTAAGGCCTTGGACGATTATACAGTTGAATATACCCTAAACAAACCAGAAAGCTTCTGGAACTCTAAAGTCACCACAGCAACGATGTTGCCTGTAAATGAAGAGTTTTTGAAGGCATCAGGTAAAGATTATGGAGCAGTTACTCCAGCAGGGATTCTTTACAATGGTCCTTATATCTTGAAGACCTTGACTTCTAAATCGTTGATCGAATACGAGAAAAACCCAAATTACTGGGATAAAGAAAAGGTAAAAATTGAAAAGGTCAAATTGACTTACTACGATGGTTCTGATCAGGAATCGTTGATTCGTAGCTTCTCTTCAGGTGCCTATACGACAGCCCGTCTCTTCCCAAGTAGCTCAAACTTTGCTTCAACTTTGGAACAATACGGAGATAAAATCACTTATAGCCCACAGGACTCAAGTAGTTATTACTTCACCTTTAACGTAAATCGTCAATCATATAATAAAACTGCGAAAACAAGTGAAGAGCAAAAGACTTCTACTAAAGAAGCTATGCTTAATAAGGACTTCCGTCAGGCTATCAACTTTGCCTTCAACCGCCATTCTTATGCTGCCCAGCTAAATGGTGAAGACGGTGCGGACAAGATTATTCGTAACAGCCTCGTTCCTGACAACTTTGTACAAGCAGGTGGTAAAAACTTTGGTCAAATCGCTCAAGCAGAGTTGGTGAACTATGGTGACCAATGGAAAGATGTTGAGCTAGTTGACGGTAAGGATTCTATCTACAATCCTGACAAGGCTAAAGCTGCTTTCGAAAAAGCTAAGAAAGACTTGGAATCTAAAGGGGTAACATTCCCAATTCACTTGGATGTCCCAGTTGAACAAACAGATACCATCGCTGTTCAACAAAGCAACTCTTTCAAACAGTCTATTGAATCAACTCTTGGTGCTGAAAATGTTGTTATCGACGTTCTTCAAATGACAGATAATGAAAAGGAAACAATCACTTCTCAAGCGCGTGTTCCTTCTCAAAAAGATTATGATTTGAACAGTACAGGATGGGCTCCAAGCTATCAAGACCCAGCATCTTACTTGAATATCATGGATCCTAAATCAGGTTCTGCTATGAAACACCTTGGTATTACTAAAGGGAAAGATAAGGATGTTGTAGCTAAACTTGGTTTGGACCAATATAAGAAATTATTGGATGATGCAGATTCAGAAACTACAAATCTTGAAGAACGCTATGAAAAATATGCCAAGGCTCAAGCTTGGTTGACAGATAGTTCATTATTGATGCCAACAGCCTCATCTGGTGGTTCTCCAGTTGTAAGTAATGTCGTGCCATTCTCAAAACCATACTCACAAGTTGGTATTAAGGGTGACCCATATATCTTTAAAGGAATGAAATTGCAAAAAGATATTGTTACAACAAAAGAATATGAAGAAGCACTGAAAAAATGGCAAAAAGAAAAATTGGAATCAAATGGTAAGTACCAAAAAGAACTAGAAAAACACATTAAATAATGCGGAAAACTCTATATCGGACAAGCCCGATATAGAGTTTTTTCTTGCTAGTTTTGGGATTTTCTTGTAAAATAGAAAAAGTGAAGAGAGGTATGAAATGAGTAAGAAAGATAAAAAAATTGAAATTCAAGTAGCAGATGCCAAGGTTAATGTAGGAAAAGACAGTTTTGAAGGCTATACCTTGACCATTGGTAAAAAAGTTATCGGAGAAATTGCCGAATTAGATGGACAATTTGCCATTATAAAGAATGGGAATGTCGATAGTTTTTATAAAAAATTGGAAAAAGCTGTGGAAATTTTGATTGAAAATTATAATTTAGCAAAATAAGTCTTGTTTTTTTGAAATTTTCATGATATAATGGTTCATGTTGATTGTAGGAGAGATAGCGAAGAGGTTAAACGCGGCGGACTGTAAATCCGCTCCTTCGGGTTCGGGGGTTCGAATCCCTCTCTCTCCATTTCATCAATGGGGTATAGCCAAGCGGTAAGGCAAGGGACTTTGACTCCCTCATGCGTTGGTTCGAATCCAGCTACCCCAGTTCTTAGGTAATAATCAAGATAAAAATCAAAATATCTTAGGGTATTTTATTTTTATAATTGAAAGACGTGAACGATATGAACATGTCCTTGCGGGTGCTTAGGAAAAAAATTATAAGTATGTCAAGTTTAAGAAGAACTTGATTGTTGGAGGATTTTTTAGATGAACGAATTTGAAGATTTGCTAAATAGCGTTAGCCAAGTTGAGACTGGTGATGTTGTTAGTGCTGAAGTATTGACAGTTGATGCGACTCAAGCTAACGTTGCAATCTCTGGAACTGGTGTTGAAGGTGTCTTGACTCTTCGCGAATTGACAAACGATCGCGATGCAGATATCAATGACTTTGTGAAAGTAGGAGAAGTATTGGATGTTCTTGTACTTCGTCAAGTAGTTGGTAAAGATACTGATACAGTTACATACCTTGTATCTAAAAAACGCCTTGAAGCTCGCAAAGCATGGGACAAACTTGTTGGTCGCGAAGAAGAAGTTGTTACTGTTAAAGGAACTCGTGCCGTTAAAGGTGGACTTTCAGTAGAATTTGAAGGTGTTCGTGGATTTATCCCAGCTTCAATGTTGGATACTCGTTTTGTACGTAACACTGAGCGTTTTGTAGGTCAAGAATTTGATGCTAAAATCAAAGAAGTTGACGCTAAAGAAAACCGCTTCATCCTTTCACGTCGTGAAGTTGTTGAAGCAGCTACAGCAGCAGCTCGCGCTGAAGTATTCGGTAAATTGGCTGTTGGTGATGTAGTAACTGGTAAAGTTGCACGTATCACAAGTTTCGGTGCTTTCATCGACCTTGGTGGTGTTGACGGATTGGTTCACTTGACTGAATTGTCACATGAACGTAACGTATCACCAAAATCAGTTGTAACTGTTGGTGAAGAAATTGAAGTGAAAATCCTTGATCTTAACGAAGAAGAAGGACGCGTATCACTTTCACTTAAAGCAACAACACCTGGACCATGGGATGGCGTTGAGCAAAAATTGGCTAAAGGTGATGTAGTAGAAGGAACAGTTAAACGTTTGACTGACTTCGGTGCATTTGTTGAAGTGTTGCCAGGTATCGATGGACTTGTTCACGTATCACAAATTTCACACAAACGTATTGAAAATCCAAAAGAAGCTCTTAAAGTTGGTCAAGAAGTTCAAGTTAAAGTTCTTGAAGTTAACGCAGATGCAGAGCGCGTATCACTTTCTATCAAAGCTCTTGAAGAGCGTCCAGCTCAAGAAGAAGGACAAAAAGAAGAAAAACGTGCTGCTCGTCCACGTCGTCCAAAACGTCAAGAAAAACGTGATTTCGAACTTCCAGAAACACAAACAGGATTCTCAATGGCTGACTTGTTCGGTGATATCGAACTTTAATCAAATTGAAAATTCACAAAATCCTTTGTTTACTAAACAAGGGATTTTTCTTTTGTCTGTAAGCCTTTTTTGATATAATAGTCCTATGTTAGAATCAGAAAAAAAATCACGTTATCAAATGTTAAATGAGGAGCTCTCTTTTTTATTGGAAGGCGAAAACAATGTTTTGGCTAATCTTTCCAACGCCAGTGCTCTTTTAAAATCGCACTTTCCTAATACTGTATTTGCAGGCTTTTATTTATTCGATGGAAAGGAATTGGTTTTAGGTCCCTTCCAAGGTGGTGTTTCCTGCATCCGTATTGCGCTTGGAAAAGGTGTTTGTGGGGAGGCAGCCCACTTTCAGGAAACGGTTCTAGTTGGTGATGTAAGGACTTATCCCAACTATATTTCTTGTGATGGTCGAGCTAAAAGTGAAATTGTTGTTCCGATGGTTAAGAATGGTCAATTGCTCGGGGTTCTGGATCTGGATTCTTCAGAGTTTGATGATTATGATGCTATGGATCGAGATTATTTGGAACAATTTGTCGCTATTTTGCTTGAAAAGACAGAATGGGACTTTACAATGTTTGGGGAGAAAGCCTAATGTATCAAGCACTTTATCGAAAATATAGAAGTCAAAACTTCTCCCAGTTGGTTGGTCAAGAAGTTGTGGCTAAGACTCTTAAACAAGCGGTGGAGCAAGAGAAAATAAGTCATGCTTATCTTTTTTCTGGTCCTCGTGGAACGGGAAAAACCAGTGTAGCTAAGATATTTGCCAAGGCTATGAACTGTCCAAATCAAGTGGGTGGGGAACCTTGTAATAACTGCTATATTTGTCAGGCAGTGACGGACGGTAGTTTAGAAGATGTCATCGAAATGGATGCAGCTTCTAATAATGGGGTCGATGAAATCCGTGAAATTCGTGATAAATCTACCTACGCCCCTAGTCTTGCCCGTTATAAGGTTTATATCATAGACGAGGTTCACATGCTGTCTACAGGAGCTTTTAATGCCCTTCTAAAGACGCTGGAAGAGCCAACACAGAATGTGGTCTTTATTTTGGCCACTACTGAATTGCACAAGATACCTGCTACGATTCTATCTCGTGTGCAACGTTTTGAATTTAAATCAATTAAGACACAGGATATTAAGGAGCATATTCGCTATATCTTAGACAAAGAAAATATCAGTTCTGAACCAGAAGCTGTGGAAATCATTGCTAGACGGGCTGAAGGTGGAATGCGAGACGCCTTGTCTATTTTGGATCAAGCCCTAAGTTTAACACAGGGAAATGAATTGACGACTGCCATTTCTGAAGAAATTACTGGCACTATTAGCCTATCAGCCTTGGATGATTATGTGGCTGCCTTGTCTCAACAGGATGTTCCAAAGGCCCTAGCATGCTTGAATCTTCTCTTTGACAATGGTAAGAGTATGACTCGTTTTGTGACGGATCTTTTGCACTATTTAAGAGACTTGTTAATTGTCCAAACAGGTGGAGAAAACACTCATCATAGTCCAGTCTTTGTAGAGAATTTGGTACTTCCTCAAGAAAATCTGTTTGAAATGATTCGCTTGGCGACAGTCAGTTTAGCAGATATTAAGTCTAGTTTGCAGCCCAAGATTTATGCTGAGATGATGACTATCCGTTTGGCAGAGATTAAGACTGAAGCAGCTCTTTCTGGGGCAGTTGAAAGTGAAATTTCTGCACTGAGACAGGAAGTTGCCCGTCTCAAACATGAACTGGTAAATGTAGGAACTGTATCTAAGCCAACAAATCCAGCTCCTAGTCGTCCAACAGCAGGCAAAACAGTCTATCGTGTGGATCGCAATAAAGTTCAATCTATCTTACAAGAGGCTGTCGAAAATCCTGATTTAGCACGTCAAAATCTGATTCGCTTGCAGAATGCATGGGGAGAGGTAATTGAAAGTCTAGGTGGTCCTGATAAGGCTTTGCTAGTTGGTTCTCAACCGGTTGCGGCCAATGAACACCATGCTATTCTTGCTTTTGAGTCTAACTTCAATGCTGGTCAAACCATGAAACGGGACAATCTCAACACTATGTTTGGCAATATCCTCAGTCAGGCAGCAGGTTTTTCACCTGAGATTTTAGCTATTTCCATGGAGGAATGGAAAGAAGTTCGCGCAGCCTTTTCAGCCAAAGCCAAATCTTCTCAAACTGAAAAAGAAGCAGAAGAAAGCCTGATTCCGGAAGGATTTGAATTTTTGGCTGATAAAGTGAAGGTAGAGGAAGACTAAAGAAAGATTTCATGATACAATAAGTTTATGAATAGACAACAATTTATTATCATTGCGCTGTTTACAGCTGCTGAAACCTATTTTTTCAATGAAGCCTGGATGACTGGTCGCTATATTATGGCAGCCTTTTGGGCCATTTTGCTCTTTAGAAATTTTCGAGTCAGTTACTTGATGGGTAAAATAGTAGATGTCATTGACCAGCATTTAAAAGGGAAAGACTAGTCCTCAGCTTCTAGACAAAATCAAAGCCTTTTAGGCTTTTTTTTGTTATACTATAAAAGTATATTTATTGACCTTTTATACTCTTCGAAAATCAAATTCAAACCGTGTCAGCTTCGCCTTGCCGTACTCAAGTACAGCCTGCGGCTAGCTTCCTAGTTTGCTCTTTGATTTTCATTGAGTATTTCCGTATTTTCTAGGGAAATCAACTATGTTTCTAGTAAGTACTGTAAAGGCCTTGAAAAAGAAAGGAACTATCATGTCAGTATTAGAGATCAAAGATCTTCACGTCGAGATTGAAGGAAAAGAAATTTTAAAAGGGGTTAACCTGACCCTTAAAACAGGAGAAATTGCCGCTATCATGGGACCAAATGGTACTGGTAAATCAACTCTTTCTGCCGCTATCATGGGAAATCCAAACTATGAAGTTACCAAAGGTGAAGTTTTGTTTGATGGCGTAAACATCCTTGAGTTGGAAGTGGACGAGCGTGCGCGTATGGGACTTTTCCTTGCAATGCAATATCCATCAGAAATTCCTGGAATTACCAATGCTGAGTTTCTTCGTGCAGCCATGAATGCTGGTAAGGAAGATGATGAAAAGATTTCAGTTCGTGAGTTCATTACTAAACTGGATGAGAAAATGGAATTGCTCAACATGAAAGAAGAAATGGCAGAGCGTTACCTAAACGAAGGTTTCTCTGGTGGTGAGAAAAAACGTAATGAAATTCTTCAACTCTTGATGTTGGAACCAACTTTCGCCCTTTTGGATGAGATTGACTCTGGTCTTGATATTGACGCTCTTAAAGTTGTGTCTAAAGGTGTCAATGCTATGCGTGGCGAAGGCTTTGGTGCTATGATTATTACTCACTACCAACGTCTTTTGAACTATATCACACCAGACGTGGTACACGTGATGATGGAAGGTCGTGTTGTTCTTTCTGGTGGTCCAGAATTAGCTGCACGTTTGGAACGTGAAGGATACGCAAAATTAGCTGAAGAACTTGGCTATGACTACAAGGAAGAATTGTAATTCCCTCGTATCTTTTAGGAGAAGTAAATGACTAAAGAAAATATTAAACTTTTTTCAGAAATGCACGCTGAACCAAGCTGGTTGGCTGACATCCGTCAAAAAGCTTTTGATAAGATTGAGAGTCTAGAATTACCAGTTATTGAGCGTGTCAAATTTCACCGTTGGAATCTGGGTGATGGAACGATTACAGAAAGTGAGCCATCAGCAAATGTTCCAGATTTCACAGCTCTAGATAATCACTTGAAGTTGGTGCAAGTAGGAACTCAAACTGTTTTTGAGCAAACACCAGTTGAGTTAGCTGAACAGGGTGTTGTCTTCACAGACTTTCACTCAGCTTTAGAAGAAATTCCAGAGCTTATTGAGGAATTTTTCATGTCATCAGTTAAGTATGACGATGATAAGCTGGCAGCCTACCACACAGCTTATTTCAATAGTGGTGCTGTTCTCTACATTCCAGATAACGTAGAAATCACAGAACCAATTGAAGGTATTTTCTACCAAGATAGTGATAGCGAGGTGCCTTTTAACAAGCATATCCTTATCATTGCTGGTAAAAACAGTAAAATAAGCTATCTGGAACGTTTAGAGTCACGCGGTGAAGGAAGTGCCAAAGCAACTGCTAATATCACAGTAGAAGTAATTGCACGTTCTGGAGCTCAAGTGAAGTTTGCTGCTATCGACCGTCTAGGTGAAAACGTCACTGCTTACATTAGCCGTCGTGGTAAATTAGGCAACGATGCAAGCATTGACTGGGCAATCGGTGTCATGAACGAAGGGAATGTAGTTGCTGATTTTGATAGTGACTTGATTGGTAACGGTAGCCATGCGGACCTTAAAGTCGTAGCTCTTTCAAGTGGCCGTCAGGTACAAGGGATTGATACCCGAGTAACTAACTATGGTTGCAACTCAATCGGAAATATCCTTCAACATGGGGTTATTCTTGAAAAAGCAACTTTAACTTTCAATGGTATTGGCCACATTATCAAGGGTGCCAAGGGAGCAGATGCGCAACAAGAGAGCCGTGTTCTCATGCTTTCAGACCAAGCGCGTTCAGATGCCAATCCAATTCTTTTGATTGATGAAAATGACGTAACTGCAGGACACGCGGCTTCTATCGGTCAGGTAGATCCAGAAGATATGTATTACCTCATGAGCCGTGGCTTGGATAAGTCAACTGCAGAACGTTTGGTTGTCCGCGGTTTCCTTGGATCTGTTATTGTTGAGATACCAGTCAAAGAAGTTCGTGATGAAATGATTGCAACTATCGAAGAAAAATTGTCAAAACGCTAAGGGGTAGCCTATGTTAGATGTAGAAGTGATTCGCAAGGATTTTCCAATTTTAGACCAGATTGTTAATGATGAACCATTAGTCTATTTGGACAATGCTGCGACGACACAAAAACCACTGGCAGTTCTGGAGACGATTAACCGCTACTATGAGAACGACAATGCCAATGTTCATCGTGGGGTCCATACCTTGGCTGAGCGAGCAACAGCTTCTTATGAGGCGGCTCGTGAAACCATTCGTAAGTTTATCAATGCAAGGTCTACAAAGGAAGTTCTCTTTACTAGAGGAACGACAACCAGTCTGAACTGGGTAGCGCGCTTTGCAGAGGAAGCCTTGACTGAGGGAGACCAGGTTTTGATTTCTGTCATGGAACACCATTCCAACATCATTCCTTGGCAGGAAGCCTGCCGTAAAACTGGGGCAGAACTTGTTTATGTCTATCTCAATAATGGAGCTCTGGATATGGATGATTTTCGAACTAAATTGACTGATAAAGTCAAGTTTGTCTCCCTTGCTCACGCCTCAAATGTTCTTGGTGTAGTCAATCCGATCAAAGAAATCACCCAATTAGCCCATCAAGTTGGAGCCATCATGGTGGTGGATGGTGCTCAATCTACGCCTCATATGAAGATTGATGTCCGGGACTTGGATGTGGACTTCTTTGCCTTTTCAGGTCACAAGATGGCTGGTCCAACTGGTATTGGTGTTCTTTATGGTAAAGAAAAGTATCTGGAACAAATGTCACCAGTAGAATTTGGTGGTGAGATGATTGATTTTGTCTATGAGCAATCTGCTAGTTGGAAGGAATTGCCTTGGAAATTTGAGGCTGGAACACCAAATATGGCAGGTGCTATCGGACTGGCAGCAGCAGTGGATTATCTTGAAAAGATTGGTATGGATGCGATTGAAGCCCATGAACAGGAACTGATTGCATACGTCTATCCAAAACTGCAGGCGATTGAAGGATTGACTATTTACGGTTCGCAGGACTTGGCTCATCGTTCAGGTGTTATTGCCTTTAACCTAGGTGACCTTCATCCTCACGACCTTGCGACTGCTCTGGATTATGAAGGAGTGGCAGTTCGTGCGGGTCACCATTGTGCGCAACCTTTGCTCCAGTATTTGGATGTCCCAGCAACAGCTCGCGCAAGTTTTTATATTTACAATACCAAGGCAGATTGCGACAAGCTAGTCGATGCCTTACAAAAGACAAAGGAGTTTTTCAATGGCACTTTCTAAACTAGATAGCCTTTATATGGCAGTGGTAGCAGACCATTCGAAAAATCCACATCACCAAGGGAAGTTGGAAGATGCTGAGCAAATCAGTCTCAACAATCCGACCTGTGGAGATGTCATCAACCTCTCAGTCAAGTTTGATGCAGAGGGCCGTTTGGAAGATATTGCTTTTCTAAACTCAGGTTGTACCATCTCGACTGCCTCTGCAAGCATGATGACAGATGCAGTTTTAGGAAAAACCAAACAAGAAATTTTAGAGCTTGCGACTATTTTTTCTGAAATGGTTCAAGGGCAAAAAGATGAGCGTCAAGACCAACTTGGAGATGCAGCTTTCTTATCAGGCGTTGCAAAATTCCCTCAACGAATTAAGTGTGCAACCCTAGCTTGGAATGCCCTGAAGAAAACAATTGAAAATCAAGAAAACAAGTAAGGCAAGTTTCTTTTGTCTTATGAATCAGTAGAAATAAAGAATGAAAGAAAGGATATTATGGCTGAAGAAAGAGTAGAACCAAAACCAATTGACCTTGGTGAATATAAATTTGGTTTCCATGATGATGTAGAGCCTGTCCTATCGACAGGAAAAGGATTGAACGAAGATGTCATTCGTGAACTATCAGCTGCTAAGGGAGAACCGGAATGGATGTTAGAATTCCGTTTGAAGTCTTATGAAACCTTCAAAAAAATGCCCATGCAAACTTGGGGAGCAGACTTGTCAGAGATTGATTTTGATGACTTGATCTACTACCAAAAACCATCTGACAAACCAGCCCGTTCATGGGACGAAGTTCCTGAAAAGATTAAAGAAACCTTTGAACGTATCGGGATTCCTGAAGCTGAGCGTGCTTATCTAGCAGGTGCCTCTGCCCAGTATGAGTCAGAAGTGGTTTACCACAACATGAAGGAAGAGTTCCAGAAATTGGGGATTATCTTTACAGATACGGATTCTGCCCTCAAGGAATACCCAGACTTGTTTAAACAATACTTCGCTAAGTTGGTACCGCCGACAGATAACAAGTTGGCTGCCCTCAACTCAGCAGTATGGTCTGGTGGAACCTTTATCTACGTACCAAAAGGGGTTAAGGTAGATATCCCACTTCAAACTTACTTCCGCATCAACAACGAAAATACTGGTCAGTTTGAACGTACCTTGATTATCGTTGATGAAGGAGCAAGTGTCCATTATGTAGAAGGATGTACAGCGCCAACTTATTCAAGTAACAGCTTGCATGCTGCCATTGTAGAAATCTTTGCCTTGGATGGAGCTTATATGCGTTATACGACTATCCAAAACTGGTCTGATAACGTCTATAACTTGGTAACGAAACGTGCGAAGGCTCAAAAGGATGCCACTGTTGAGTGGATTGATGGTAACTTGGGTGCCAAAACAACCATGAAATACCCATCTGTTTACCTAGATGGAGAAGGGGCGCGTGGTACCATGCTCTCTATCGCTTTTGCCAATGCAGGGCAACACCAGGATACTGGAGCTAAGATGATCCACAACGCTCCACATACAAGTTCATCTATCGTGTCAAAATCCATTGCTAAAGGCGGAGGGAAGGTTGACTACCGTGGACAAGTAACCTTTAACAAAAGCTCTAAGAAATCTGTTTCTCACATTGAGTGTGACACCATTATCATGGATGACTTGTCAGCATCAGATACCATTCCGTTTAATGAAATTCACAACTCACAAGTCGCTTTGGAACACGAAGCTAAGGTATCTAAGATTTCAGAAGAGCAACTCTATTATCTCATGAGCCGTGGATTGTCAGAATCTGAGGCAACTGAGATGATTGTTATGGGATTTGTAGAACCCTTCACAAAAGAGCTTCCAATGGAATATGCAGTTGAGCTGAACCGTTTGATTAGCTATGAAATGGAAGGATCAGTTGGGTAAGAATATGTATAATCTGAACAGAAATTATTTCTGTTCAGATTTTTTTGAAAAATCATCTTATAAATATTCACAAAATTCCTTTTATATGATAAAATAAAACAATCATATTTGATGGAGATGAAGTATGAATATTTTTAGAACTAAAGATCTTAGTTTGGGACGTACTGAAATGCACCGTCATTTAAAAGTATGGGATTTGATTTTATTAGGAATCGGTGCCATGGTAGGAACTGGGATTTTTACTATTACAGGAACCGCAGCAGCAACGCTTGCTGGTCCGTCGCTGGTTGTATCTATAGTGATTTCTGCCCTGAGTGTTTCTTTATCCGCCCTCTTTTTCGCAGAGTTTGCCTCTCGTGTTCCTGCAACTGGTGGTGCTTATAGTTATTTGTATGCAATTTTGGGTGAATTACCAGCTTGGATTGCTGGTTGGTTGACCATCATGGAATTCATGACAGCAGTTTCTGGTGTGGCCTCTGGCTGGGCAGCTTATTTTAAAGGCTTGCTCAGTAACTATAGTATTTCAATGCCTCAAGCCTTGAATGGGACCTTTAACCCTGAGCAGGGTACCTATATAGACCTTTTACCTATTTTGGTATTGACACTGGTAACCGGTTTAGTTTTATTAAATTCCAAGGCAGCTTTGCGTTTTAATTCGCTTCTAGTTATCTTGAAATTCTCTGCTCTCGCTTTGTTTATTCTAGTTGGTATCTGGTATATTAAACCAGAAAATTGGTCCAACTTTGCTCCCTTTGGTTTTGGTCAAATTTATGGTGGAAGTACTGGAATAATGGCAGGAGCATCTTTGATGTTCTTTGGTTTCCTAGGATTTGAATCTATTTCGATGGCTGTTGATGAAATTCAAAACCCACAAAAAAATGTCCCACGAGGTATTGTTTTGTCATTGACAATCGTAACGATTCTCTATGCCTTGGTTACATTAGTATTGACAGGGATTGTTCACTACAGCCAACTCAATGTGGATGATGCTGTAGCATTTTCATTGCGAAGTATAGGAATTGGTTGGGCAGCTAATTATGTGTCATTAGTGGCCATTTTAACCCTAATAACAGTGTGTATTTCTATGACTTATGCCTTATCGCGTATGATTTACAGTTTAGCACGTGATGGTCTTTTACCTCGAAGTTTTAAGCAATTAAGCAAAACAAGTCGTGTTCCTAAAAATGCGACCATCTTAACAGGAGTTGCTTCTGCAATTGCAGCAGGAGTGTTTCCACTGGCTAGTATTGCAGCCTTTCTAAATATTTGTACGCTTGCTTATCTTATCTTATTGGCTTATGGAATTATAAAACTTAGAAAGGATAGGGGAATGCCTAAAGAAGGAGAATTCAAAACTCCCCTAGTTCCCTTGTTGCCGATTCTCTCGATTCTAATCTGTCTTTCCTTTATGCTTCAATATAGTGTAGAAACATGGATTGCGTTTGGAATTGCTCTTGTAGTTGGACTTGTGATTTACTTTACTTATGGCTATCGTCATTCTACACTTTCTGAATAAAGAAAAAGCTGGAACTTCCCAGCTTTTTGCTTACTCTTTTATATATGTGAAGCCTTCTCCTAGGATTTCATGAGCTTCTGTAATAGTTATAAAGGCTTGAGGATCAATTCGATGAATCATTTCCTTCATTTTCACAATTTCATTTCTTCCGACAATACAGTAGATAATCTTCAAATCTTCTTGACTATAATAACCTTGACCTGAGATGAAAGTAACGCCTCTACCTAGGTCATCATTAATCGCCTTAGCAAGTTGGTCAGGACGTTTTGTGATAATCATAAATCCTTTGCCGGCATATCCTCCTTCACCAATCAAATCAATGACACGAGAAACGATAAAATCAAATAAGAGCGTGTAGGAAACCAATCTCAAGTCCTTGAAGATGAGGAGAATAAGCATGAGAATACAAAAATCTAAGATAAAGAGCAGTTTCCCCATGGATATATGAGTGTATTTGTTGAGAATACGAGCTAGAATATCAGTACCACCAGTTGTACCTCCAGCATTAAAGATAATTCCAAGACCAATTCCCAATAGAATCCCAGCTATAAGGGCTGTGATCAGTAAATCACCTTGAAGATCAATATGAAGGGGAATACGCTCAAAAAAAGCCAACCAGGCGGACAAGGCTAAGGTTCCTAGTAAACTAGAATAGAGAGATTTTGCTCCAAAAATCTTCCAAGCTAGGATGAAAAGAGGAATATTAATCAGCAAGTTCATGAGCGAAACAGGGATTTTAAAAAGATAAAAGGTGATGAGGGTAATACCTGTCGCCCCTCCTTCAAAGAGATGATGGGGAACTACAAAATAAGTCAGACCAAAAGCATAAATAGCAGCACCTAGTAAAATGGTTAAAATGGGGTAAATTTTTTTAATCATAGGAACCTCTTTTCTTATAAGTAGATTATATCAAATTTTTAAGGAAAATTTGAATGACTCCATTAGGATTTTTAATCTTTTTTTGATATAATTAAAAGTAAGAAAACCAATCTGAATCCTAAAATAGAAAGATTGATACTATGACAAAAATTAAGATTGTAACCGATTCATCTGTTACTATTGAACCTGAACTAGTAAAACAATTAGATATCACTGTTGTTCCGTTATCTGTAATGATTGATAATGTTGTTTATTCTGATGCGGATTTGAAAGAAGAAGGTAAATTTCTTCAGTTGATGCAAGTAAGTAAGAACCTCCCGAAAACAAGCCAGCCCCCTGTAGGTGTCTTCGCTGAAGTTTTTGAAGACCTATGCAAGGATGGTAGCCAGATTCTTGCTATTCATATGTCCCATGCTCTTTCTGGTACTGTAGAAGCAGCGCGACAGGGTGCTAGTTTATCTACTGCCGACGTGACAGTTATTGATAGTTCCTTCACTGACCAAGCCCTGAAATTCCAAGTTGTTGAGGCTGCGAAGTTAGCACAAGAAGGCAAAGATATGGAGGAAATTTTAACTCGCATAGAAGAGGTAAAAAAACACACAGAACTCTATATTGGCGTTTCGACTTTGGAAAATCTTGTTAAAGGTGGACGAATTGGGCGTGTAACTGGATTGTTGAGCTCACTTCTCAATATACGTGTTGTCATGCAGATGAAAGACCATGAATTGCAGCCAATCGTTAAAGGTCGTGGAGCTAAAACTTTTAAAAAATGGTTAGATGAGTTGATAACGTCGCTCTCTGAACGTTCTGTAGCAGAGATTGGAATTTCATATTCTGGTAGTGCTGATTGGGCTAAAGAGATGAAAGAAAGCTTACAAGCTTATGTTGAAAAGCCAATTTCAGTTTTGGAAACGGGCTCTATTATTCAAACTCACACGGGTGAGAACGCTTGGGCTATTTTAGTACGTTACTACTCTTAAAAAAATAAATAAAATGGGAAGAAATAGCGTTTTTAACTTGACCTAAAAGGGATTTTAGGATATGATTATAATTGTTAATTAGAAATTAAATTGGAGGAATCATTAACATGGCAAACAAACAAGATTTGATCGCTAAAGTAGCAGAAGCTACAGAATTGACTAAGAAAGACTCAGCAGCAGCAGTTGAAGCTGTATTCGCAGCAGTAGCTGACTACCTTGCAGCTGGTGAAAAAGTTCAATTGATCGGTTTTGGTAACTTTGAAGTTCGTGAGCGTGCTGCACGTAAAGGTCGCAACCCACAAACTGGTAAAGAAATCACAATTGCAGCTTCTAAAGTTCCAGCATTCAAAGCTGGTAAAGCTCTTAAAGACGCTGTTAAATAATCAGCCTTTAAAAAGCCTATTGTATCAAGCTTTCTAGCTTGGTCAATAGGCTTTTTTGTGTATAGAGGGCAAAAAAGGGGCCAGAATCTGAATGAACTAGTACCGGAAAATCTTTCAAATACAGACTAATTCAAATTGCGTAGCAGAAATCATACAAATGAAATTGATTATAGTAAAATAGGATATGAATTATTAAGAAAGTTGGTTCTTTATTGGAAACGATAGTATTTTCAATCTCCGTTTTTTTAGCAGGGATCTTGTCCTTCTTTTCCCCTTGCATTTTCCCTCTGTTACCTGTTTATACTGGAATTTTATTGGATGATCAGGAAAGCGCAAAAAGCTTCTCCTTGTTTGGAAGAAAAGTCGCTTGGTCAGGTTTGATTCGGACGCTTTGCTTTATCGCAGGTATTTCTCTTATTTTCTTTATTCTAGGATTTGGTGCTGGTTACTTTGGTAATATTCTCTATGCCAATTGGTTTCGCTATACCATGGGTACGATTATCATCATCTTAGGTTTACACCAGATGGAAATTTTTCATTTTAAGAAATTAGAGGTTCAAAAAAGCTTTACTTTTAAGAAATCAGCACCCAATCGTTATTGGTCAGCCTTTTTACTCGGTATTACCTTTAGCTTTGGTTGGACGCCTTGTATTGGTCCAGTTTTAAGTTCTGTTTTAGCGCTTGCCGCTTCTGGAGGTAATGGTGCTTGGCAAGGAGCGATCTATACCTTAATTTACACTCTGGGGATGGCCATTCCTTTCTTGGTTTTGGCTCTAGCTTCTGGTGTAGTTATGCCATATTTTAGTAAAATTAAACGTCATATGATGCTACTGAAGAAAATTGGTGGCTTCCTTATTATTTTAATGGGAGTTTTATTACTATTAGGACAAGTAAATGTTCTAGCTGGAATTTTTGAATAAAGGAGAAAAAGATGAAAAAAGTAATGTTTGCTGGCTTAAGCCTCTTGTCATTAGTCGTATTGATAGCCTGTGGTGAGGAAGAGACTAAAAAGACTAAAGCACCAGAACAATCCCCAAAACAACAGCAACAAACGACTGTACAACAAATTGCTGTTGGGAAAGAGGCGCCAGATTTTACCTTGCAATCAATGGATGGCAAAGAAGTGAAGTTATCTGATTATAAGGGTAAAAAGGTTTATTTGAAGTTTTGGGCTTCATGGTGTGGTCCATGTAAAAAAAGTATGCCAGAGTTGATGGAATTAGCTGCAAAACCAGATCGTGATTTTGAAATTCTTAGTGTCGTTGCGCCAGGTCTTCAAGGGGAAAAAACAGTAGAAGAATTTCCAAAATGGTTCCAGGAACAAGGATATAAGGATATACCTGTTCTCTACGATACCAAAGGGAGTACTTTCCAAGCTTATCAAATCCGAAGTATTCCTACAGAATATTTGATCGATAGCCAAGGCAAGATTGGAAAAATCCAGTTTGGTGCCATAAGAAATGCGGATGCAGAAGCAGCCTTTAAAGAAATGAAATAGAATCAAGGTTTTAAAATAGTATTTATATAATCAAGAACCTGAGACAAAATAGTTCTCAGCCACAAAAAAGCTAGAGATTTCCAATAGCGGAACTGAACTGCACCCCAAAAGTTAGACAGAAAAAATCTAACTTTTGGGGTGTTTTTATTATGAAATTAACTTATGATGATAAAGTTCAGATCTATGAACTTAGAAAACAAGGATATAGCTTAGAGAAGCT
>NZ_WIJO01000024.1:0-29627 GCF_009496205.1 Streptococcus mitis | reverse complement strand
TTGTACTTCCTTTTTTAAATAAATTAGCAAAAAAATCTAAATCCATTAATTGACCGTTTACGAATCTGTAAAACATATAAATCAAAGATATAGAAAAAAATGGAACTAGAATTTTAGAAAGTCTCTTAACTAAAAAATTATCTAGGTAGTTTTTCTTATTTTCGTTCTGAAAATACAATCCATAGGCTGATAAAAAGAAGAAAATAGAAACGATATAAGTTCCCATATAGGAAAAATTAGAAAATTCATCACCAGATGTAACCCATTGTGACAAATGATGAAATATTATTCCTATAGCTAGAAATCCTCTAAGTCCTGATGTAGATTTAACATTTAGATATTCCTTATTTTGAGGTAACAAATAAATTAATAGCGTTATCAACAATAAGATTATAATATCCATGAATTCTATTTCTCCCTATAAGTTTAATAATATCTTGAAAGTAATTTCTTAAACACGCAAATTATAATAATTCTCTAAGCGCTTCTTGCCACAACTGATATAGACTAATAAAGAAAGAACTCAAGATATAGCCCATTACAATGCTGAAAAAGGCTACTAATAAACGAACTTTTCCTGTATTCTCAGCTGTTACTTTTAAAACCTTTTCCCATCTAACAAGATCCTTTAAAAGGTAAAAACTCACATAAATAAAGAGCATGTGACTGCTTAGAGTGAATAATAATTGAACCATTTGACTATTATACCATCTTCTCTGTTTGTGCGCTAGTTTGGAAACTTCACTTAAAACTAGGGATTGTTTTTCAAGTAATCAATTGCATCTTGTAGGGTTTTAACAGGCACGATTTTCATATCTGTCTTGATTGTTTTAGCTGCTTCCAAGGCTGTTTGGTAGTTATTTTTCGCATCAGGATGTGCTTTTTGTTCTTCTTCGCTAATAGGGTTATCAGGGGCAAAGAAAATAGCAGCACCTTCTCTAGCCGAAGCTACAACTTTCTTATCGATACCTCCAATGTCTCCCACATTACCATCTCGGTCAATGGTGCCTGTACCGGCAACAATGCGGCCATTACGAAGACCTGGGTCAGCTATTTGGGTATAGATGGCCAGACTAAACATGAGACCTGCACTTGGACCGCCGATACCAGCTGTTGAAAAGCGAATTGGGACATCACTGGTCACTTCTGTACGGTCAATCAAGCCGATTCCAATTCCATTTTTGCCATTTTCCAAGGCGATAATCTTACCTTCTGCAGACTTGGTTTGCCCATCCTCTTCATAAGTTACCTTGACTGAGTCCCCTAATTTTTGAGAATTGACATAATCAATCAAATCTTTGGAACTATCAAAGGTCTGATCATTGACTGCTGTGACCGTATCAGAGATGTTAAGAATCCCTTTAAAGGTCGAATTATCTGTCACAGTCAAAACATAAACCCCAAGATATTTTAATTCAATATCCTTACCAGCTGTTTTTAGCCCTTGATACTTAGCCATATTTTGCGATGTTTGCATGTAGAATTGATTAATCCGCATAAATTCCACATCGGAAGAACCACCTGTAGTCTCTTGAGCGCTACGAATATCTGTAAAAGGCGTCAACCATGCATAAATCATATGGGCTAAAGTAGCGTGCTGTACACCAACCGTAACGAATTGATAGGCCCCAGCTTCCTTATCTTCTGTGTCATTTACTTTAAGGACTTGGCGAATATCTTCCGAACCACCTGGAACTTCTATATAGTAGGGTAAGGGCACTACAAATGCCAAGAAAGTCACAATTAAGGCTGCAATGACATATAAGGGCCATCTAATCTTTTTTTTCATTTTTTATTTCCTCCAAAATACTCTCAGGAACATAGCAGGTAATATCCTGACCAAACTTCAAAAGTTCTCTAACACCTGATGAACTGATATAGAGATGTTCCGGTCGACTATGCAAATAAATGGTCTCTATATCAGGAGACAGCTGATGATTGTAGTAATCAAAACTGGCTTCATATTGCAAATCCGCCGCATTCCTCAAGCCTCGCACTAGGAAAGTAGCCCCCAGTCTTTTTGCGACATCGACCACCAATTCATTATGAGAAGACACGACTTTAACATTTCCCAAATGTTTCACAGCCTTTTCTAACCCCCGTTTACGATTTTCGATAGGGAGAAAGCCCTGTTTGTGGGGATTAAAAAAAATACCCACATAGAGCTTATCAAAGAGTTTGCTAGCCCGTTCAATGATATCCAGATGCCCATTTGTCATCGGATCAAATGAGCCTGTGAATAAGCCAATCTTATCTGACATAAACTGTCACCTTACTAATTCCATAAATTTTTTCCTTCCAGATACCCAGGCAGGCAATTTCTTCTGGAAGTTCAACGGCTTTATCCGTCTCACACACGACCATGACATCTTCAGAAAAAAGCTCTCTCTCAGCCATTTTTTCAATATCTGCTACGATTTGTTCCTTGGCATAAGGAGGGTCTAAGAAAACGAGGTCAAATTCCCCAGATAGCTGTTCCAATGCTCTTTCCGCCTCCATCTTGAGGAGTTGAAATTTTCCAACTTCCTTGGTCATCTGGATATTTTCAGCCACGATAGCCTGAGCCTTACGGTCTCGCTCCACCAAAACAGCGCTGGACATGCCACGCGATACTGCTTCGATAGATAAACCACCACTACCCGCATAAAGGTCCAAGACTCGTCCCCCTTCAAAGTAGGGACCAATCATGTTAAAAATGGCTCCCCTGACCTTATCCGAAGTAGGTCTTGTCGTCTTTCCTTCTAGTGTCTTGAGGGGACGCCCCCCATAGATTCCTGATACGATTTTCATACCGTTTATTATACCAAATTATGGGCAAAAAGAGAAAGAAAACCGAACCTTGCGGTTCGATTCTCTACAAAATATTTTCGTAAGTATCGCGAACTTCTTGAGGCCAAACACTTGTTTGCACTTCTCCGATGTGTTTCTTGCGAAGTAGGAACATAGCCATACGAGATTGTCCAATTCCTCCACCGATTGTCAACGGGAATAGGCCATTCAATAGAGCCTTGTGCCATTCCAATTCTAAACGGTCCTCATCACCGGTGATTTCTACCTGACGGCGAAGGGTTTCTTCATCTACACGAATCCCCATAGAAGACAATTCAAAGGCTCCACCCAGAGACTCATTCCAAACAAGAATATCGCCATTCAGACCCTTATAGCCATTTTCAGACTCACTTGTCCAGTCATCGTAGTCTGGTGCACGTCCATCGTGCGGTTTACCGTCTGGTAATTCACCACCGATACCAATCAAGAAGACTGCTCCAAATTCTTTACAGATAGCATTTTCACGCTCTTTCGGCGTCAAGTCTGGGTAGCGCTCGACCAACTCCTCTGTATGGATAAAAGTGATTTGTTTTGGCAAGATTGATTCGATGTCATAGCGGGCTTCAACAGCTAGCTCAGTCAGGCGAATAGCCTTGTAAATCTTCTCAACTGTTTCTTTTAGGTAGGCAATGTTGCGTTGTCCATTTGGAATGACTTTTTCCCAGTCCCACTGGTCAACATAAACAGAGTGAGTCGCATCAAGCGAATCTTCGTCTGGACGAAGGGCCTTCATGTGGACGAAAAGACCTTCACCTTCACCGAAACCAAAACGAGCCAAGGTATGGCGTTTCCATTTAGCAAGTGAATGTACCACTTCATAAGTAGCATCAGGAATTTGGAGAACCTTGACCGATACGGCATTCTCCACACCTGATAAATTATCCTGCATCCCGTCGCCAACCCTGCTCAAGATAGGACCTTGAACTTCGACAACTTCTAACTTATCTTTCAAATACTGGGTAAAAGTGTTTTTGACAAAGGAAATCTCTTCTTGTTGATGAATAAAACTTTTCTTCATAAACTACTCCTCAAAAAATTAATTAAAAGCATTATACACCTATTTTCAAGAAAAGGAAAGAGCAAATACGAAAAAAATCAGTGTTCCTTCGAACACTGATGTTAGGGACCTTCTAGTCATTACGACCGAAGATACGTAGAATACTTAGGAAGAGATTGATAAAATCAAGATAGATACTGAGAGCCATTGACACAACCCAACCTGTCGCTACACGGCCTTGTGATTGTTCATAAGCGAGACGAATTCTTTGGTTGTCCCAAGCAATCAGCCCAGAGAAGACCAAGACCATGGCTACGCTAATCATATAATCAAAGAAACCACTAGCCAAGAAAATATTAACTACCATGGCAATCAGCAAACCGATAAGCGCCGCCATCATAGCCCGACCAAGGCCACTCAAATCTTTCTTGGTGAACATACCGACTGCCGCCATGACAAAGAAGAGAAGGGCGCTCGACACAAAGGCGGATAAAACTGTACCCGGAGTATAGAAGGCCACCACAAAACTGAGGGTAAAGCCGTTTAAAACGGAGTAAAGTAAAAATACTGGAAGAGCAGCTGGACTATTCTTTAAGGCCATGCTACTGGCAACAAAGACCAGAGCTAGCTCTGCTAAGGTTGCAATGGTCAACCAGAGACGTCCCTGCATCAAAAAGTAAACCAACTGAGATTGAAAGACCGTCAACATAAGACCTGATACTAAAGCGGATAATCCGATCCCCAGACCAACAAAGGCATAAACCTTAGCGTAAAATTGATTGAGACCTGCGCGGTCGTGAATAATAGTGTGATTCATCTTTTCTCCTTTTCTATGAACATCTTTCCTTGATTATAACAAAGAAAGTTAAAATTAGCTTAAATGGAAAATTAAAATACCGGCTGCAACGGCAACATTCAAACTCTCCGCCTGTCCCTTCATACTAATGTGGACCAACTGGTCTGCACTTTCAGCCATAAGGGGACTAATTCCTTGACCCTCATTTCCCATGACTAGTACAAAATTTTCTATAGGAGGCAGTTCTCTGTAATCAACAGAATCTTTAGATAGGGTTGTTGCCAGAACTGGGATAGCAGCCTCTTTGGTTTCCTTAAGAAGCGCTTGACTCGACATCCGGTAAATAGGCAGATGAAAATGACTGCCTTGCATGGAACGTAGGGTCTTGAGACTGTAGGTATCTGCCGATTTATCTGAAACAATTACTCCAGTGAAACCTGCTGCATCCGCAGTCCGAATGATAGTTCCCACATTACCAGGATCTTGCACATCTTCCAAAAACAAGAACTTGCCCTGACTCAAATCGGCTTGTCCTATTTCTTCTTTTTGAACCACGGCAACAATACCCTGTGGAGTCTGAGAATCCGCCAAATCTAGCAAAATATCCTCTGACACCCAGACAGTTTGCGGAAAAGCAGCTAACTGTTCTCGATAACTTTCTAGGGCAAAGATTTTCTCAATCGTCACTCCAGATTGGACAGCTTCTTCAAACAAGTGCCAGCCTTCAATCAAATAGGCAGACTTACGGTATTTTTTTTGGTGTAATTTCTTGGCATTTTTTACCACAGAATTGGCTTTTGAGGTTATAATAGTCATAGAAATATTATAACACAATCAAAGGGGGTTTGTATGCAAAAGGTTAGAATGATTGCCCAAGGTAGGGTACAGGGAGTCGGCTTTCGTTGGGGTGTTTACAGCTTGGCACTTGAAATTGGTGGCATCACAGGTCGAGTATGGAATAACGACGATGGCACAGTGGAAATTTTAGCCCAAGCAGACTCATCTGCTACCATGGCAAAATTTATCCAAGAAATCCGCAAAGGACCCACACCTTTTTCAAAAGTCAGCTACTTAGATGTCAAACTGAGCAACTTTCCTCCCTACCCTGACTTTAAAATCGCAAATTAGGTCTCTAGAACTATTGTATATTTTGTAAAAAAACAGTAGAATAGAAAGGTATAATTTTTAAAGAAGGAATAAAAACAGTGAAATCTATTAAACGTTTTGCACTCTCAGCTATGGGAGTGGCTATGTTACTTGTTTTGACAGGTTGCGTTCAGATTGATAAAGCAACAGGTAAGCCAATTGGTCCCGTTTGGGATTTCTTGGGTGCCCCGATGGGAGAAGCTATCAAGTACTTCGCTACTGATAAAGGTCTAGGCTTTGGTGTCGCTATCATTATCGTAACCATTATCGTGCGCTTGATTATCTTGCCACTTGGTATCTACCAATCATGGAAGGCGACACTTCACTCTGAAAAGATGAACGCCCTCAAACACGTCCTTGAGCCACACCAAACACGTCTCAAAGAAGCAACTACTCAAGAAGAAAAACTCGAAGCCCAACAAGCCCTCTTTGCAGCTCAAAAAGAGCACGGCATCAGCATGTTTGGTGGTGTAGGATGTTTCCCTATCCTCCTTCAAATGCCTTTCTTCTCAGCTATCTACTTTGCTGCCCAACATACTGAAGGTGTTGCTCAAGCAAGCTACCTAGGAATTCCTCTAGGTTCTCCAAGTATGATTTTGGTTGCCTTCGCTGGTATTCTTTACTATCTTCAATCGCTCCTTTCACTTCACGGAGTAGAAGATGAAATGCAAAGAGAACAAATCAAGAAAATGATTTACATGAGCCCACTCATGATCGTCGTCTTCTCCCTTTTCTCACCAGCCAGTGTCACACTTTACTGGGTTGTCGGTGGTTTCATGATGATTCTCCAACAGTTTATCGTCAACTATATCGTTCGTCCAAAACTTCGCAAAAAAGTCCGTGAAGAATTGGCTAAGAATCCACCAAAAGCACGTGCTTTCTCTACACCAAGTGGACGAAAAGACGTTACTCCTGAACAACCAACTGCTATCACGAGCAAGAAAAAACACAAAAATCGCAACGCTGGAAAACAACGTTCGAGATAAGAAGAAAAAGGCTTAGCTGGATGGCTAAGTCTTTTTGCGATATCAAAAATAGTAAAAACACTGATTAATAAGAAGCAAAACGTAAGCACTGAAGCTTTACAAAGTTAGACAAAGCCTTTCTTTGAATCCCCGTATGAAATCTATATAGTCAGTAAGACTCTTAGAAAGATATGACACTCACATCGTTTAAAAAAATGTCCCATAAATGAACAGCCTACGCATGACTATGATTTAATACACTTTACAGTTATTAAAACTTCTGCTCCTTCGTCTCTATTTCTAAGCTCAACCCGACCTTTATGCAGTTTTGCAACTCTGCATACAAAACTTAGTCCAATACCATAATGTTGCTCTTTATACGATCTAGCTTTATCCATACGATAAAAGAGCTTTCCAAAATTATTTAAAACTTCATCTGGAAATTCCGAACCATTATTCCATATACCTATTTTTAATTCTTTCGCCTCTTGCTCTACTCTAATTTTAATTTTAGGATTCTGTTTATCGGCGTATTCAAAAGCATTTGTTAAAATATTTTGTATGGCACGAATCAGAAGAGACGGATTTATATAATAGTTTTCAGTTCCTTTCACATCCTGTTCAAAAGAAAACTTCATCTGATTTTTTATCAAAAAAGAGACTTCTTTCTCTAATTCATTAATAAAATCTGAAGAGGAATACTCCATCCAACCTGTCTCATCATCATAATAGGTTTTCGAATAGTGAATCAATTGATTGAAGTAATCTAGTAACTGTTGACTAGCTCTTTTTATATCTGCTAAGCATTCTTGAGATTGGTCGCTTTCAGTTATCGCCTGCAAAAATTCCACATTCCCCCTAATAATGGTTAAGGGAGTCTTTAAATCATGAGAAGCTGCTGAAACCTGAAACATCAAATCTTCTTTCTGTTGTTTCTCATCAACTATTAATTGTCGAATTCTATCTTGCATCACAATAATCCGATTTCCTGTCTCACGAAATTCTTTAACCGTTAAACTTTCTGTACATTCCTTCTCCAACCACATACTATTTTCATAAATCAAAGTCATTTCATAACTGAGTTTTTTCAACAATTTTCCGATGTGATAGCTTATTAGAATAATCAATAAAACACAAATATATATCCATGATGACACATTAAAAAAGATTGATAGAACACCACTATTGTTTAAAGGTTTCCTATCTTCATTTATTTGTATAGATACTGAAGCTAAGGGAATAAGATAGGCCATTAGTAAGCCAAGACTAAACTGCCAAATAATTCTCCAACAGGTTTCTCGAATTAATTGTCTAAAACTTTTGATTCTACCCATTGATATCCTCCACCGTACAAGGTTTTAATTGGATTTAATTGATAAGGTTTCAGCTTTTGACGAATTTGATAAATGTACTCTGAAACCGAACGTAAAAGCGCTTCTGAACTTTGTGGATATAGATAATTATAAATTTCCTCAATAGAATATATTTTACTTGGGTTGCTTGCCAAAAGATTCACTATGTCAAATTCTCTCCTTGTCAGAGCAATCTTATCATCGTTTACAAATAGTTCCTTACTATCCGTATATAGTATAAGCTTCCCAATCTTTATTTGATGAACATTTCCTTTAATCCGTTCTTCACGACGTAAGTGCATTTTAACACGTGCTAACAATTCTTGCATACTAAAGGGCTTCATAATATAATCATCAGCACCTGCATTGATTCCAGCTACTAAATCTTCATCCATATCCTTAGCAGTTATAAAACAGATAGGAACAGTTATCTGCTCGCGAATCATCTGACAGATTTCTAAACCACTAACAGGCATCATAATATCTAATAAAATCAAGTCAAATCCTGTAAAATCACAAAGATCAATCTCTTCTATCTTATTTCGTATGACTACTTCATATTTTTCATATTCTAGTACTTTTTTTATTAGGCGAAGAATAGCAAGATCATCATCTACCACCAAAATTTTATAAGCCATAACTCACCCTCCTAACTATATTATAGCACTAACCGAGAAAAAGACAGGATATCCCCTGTCTCTAGCGTACATTTCTTCCTATAAGTATCAGTGTAGCAAATACAAAAACAATTAATAACCAAACTATTTGTATCCCTAAGCCTTGCCACACTGGATAATAAAGCGACAAGGGATGGGTATAAAAACAATTCATACTAGCTAGTAATGGTAAATTTCTAAAAAAAGAACTGAATTGTAGCAACATTTGTCCCAACCCCAATAAAAGGGATAAACTGATTCCCAGAATTAAAATAAAAGACTGGGAAATAAATACAAAAATACCACTTAAAAGAGAGAAGGTTAGAATAGAAATACATGCTGGAAATAGGATTATCAGAACATTTTTAATATCGCTCAAAAGATTGATATTGTAGTATCCTTGGGCGAGTAGTATACATAATGATATTACAGGGACCAATAGGATAATTTCAATACATAATAGAATAGCTAGTTTAGATATTATAAATTTCAAACGGTTTGGACAGGTAAGAAAACTGGTACGAAGGCTAGAACCTGTAAATTCTTGACCTATAAATAGGACCGCTAGACTAATGAAACCTGCCTGTCCTAAATAGAGACTTTGCAGTAGCTGTTCCAAAACAAACTGTAGAGTCAACTGGTCTGGCTTACTATTTAAAAAAACAACCATCGCCGGAACACACAGTAATAGAGCACCTATAATCAACCAGTGCCAAGGATTCATAATAAACTTGAGATACTCACTTTTAAGTTGCTCTTTCAACTTATTCACCTCCTCCAATATCTGACTTAAGTAATCGGTAGATTGCTAAAGCCAAGAATGAGAAGTTCCAACAAAGTAAAAGTAAAATATTTTGTAAACTATTATGTTCTAAAATTTGAGGAGATGTAGCAATCAATCCTTGCCCCAATGCAACTGGAAGAAATTTTGCAACCGATATATAGTTTGCTAAGAATGTTCCTAAATTGTAGACTTGGGGAAGCAAAAATAATAGAGGAACAATGGCTGTTTTAAATGTCAAAGCCATAATATAGGCTAGCAGTCCCAACAAAGTCCAAGCTATACTGGCTAAAAATATATAGAACCAAACTCTCCCATTTAGTGAAAAAAGAAGTAAGCCATCTTGTCCTAAAACATAATGTGTCATGTTAATTGTAAGGAATATTGATAGAAAGGAAATGAAAAAAGAAAATACAAGCCAAACTAATGTTTTTGAAACTAGGAAAGAACTTCGATTTGTAATAGAGAGGATGCTTGTACGAATAGCAGAGCCTTTGTACTCCTCGGCTCCGTAAATTGAGCCTAGGATAATCATAATAAAAACACCAAATAAAGTGACATCAAAACCTAAAAATTCAATAGGAGGTATAGCTTCTGCTAATTCTGGATTTGTCTCTGGTGTAGCATGGATACCAACTGAAACAATTTGAGAAGCACCAATATTTGCTAAAAATGTTTGAAATACGAGTATCAAGAATAGTACAATATGAGTAGCTCTCTTATAAAATAATTTCAATATTTCAGAATGAAGAGAGTAAATAAGTGCCATGTCACTTTCCTCCTTCTGTCAAACTAAAGAAGACTTCTTCTAGTGAAGAAAGATTTTTCATCACTTCTTGTAAAGTCCCTTTTATAAGAACTTTTCCTTTATTTATGATAACTACATCATCTGTTACTGCTTCCACTTCCGATAATATATGAGATGATAGCAAGACTGTTTTCCCTTCTTGAGCTTGTTTTTTTATAAACTCTCTAAACCACCGAATTCCTCTTGGATCCAACCCATTAGTCGGTTCATCCAATATCAGATATTGAGGATTTCCTAATAGAGCTGTTGCAATTCCCAAGCGTTGTCCTTCTCCTAATGATAATTTCCCAATTTTAGATTTTTTCTTATGACTAATATCCACCATATCCAAGACTTGCTCAATTCGCTGACTGGATATCCCATTACTAGCAGCAACAATTTTCAAATGTTGATAAACAGTCCGATCATCAGGAGCACCTACACTGTCAAATGAAGCTCCTACAGTCTTTAGAGGAAATTTTAATTCCTTATAAGTTTGATCTCCAATTTTGGTAAGACCAGATGTTGCTTTGTCTAATCCTAATAAAATACGTAAGGTTGAACTTTTTCCAGCTCCATTTGGACCCAGGAAAGCAGTCACTCTACCTGCTTTTGCTTCAAAAGAAATATCTTTTAAAATTTGAGTTTGTCCATATGACTTACATAAATTTTTAATGGCAATACTTTGTTCCATAGATGTTCTCCTATTCTATTTAATATTTCTAAAAGTAACTATATCTTACACATTCTTTTTCGGATTTTTTTCAGAATTTAGAGAGTAAAAAAGATTTAATACTCAATGAAAATCAAAGAGCAAACTAGGAAGCTAGCCGCAAGCTGTACTTGAGTACGGTAAGGCGACGCTGACGTAGTTTGAAGAGATTTTCGAAGAGTATAAAATTTTGTTTTATTTAATTATATATATTTGTGTAAACTTAAAAGCCCGATGTTTCCATCAGGCTTCTTTTTATCCATGTACACGTTTCATATAGTCTTGATAACTTTCGGTATCCATGAGTTTTTTAGCGTTCTTGACGCGATCTGCTGTTGGTGGTTTAACCCCTTCGAGGGAATAAGGAATTCCCAATTCACGCCATTTGAACTCACCCATAGTGTGATAAGGCAGAATTTCAAACTTATCAACATTTTTGAGGGTCTTGACGAACTTCCCAAGTTCAATCAAGTCATCATCTCTGTCTGTCAATCCTGGAACTAGCACGTGGCGAATCCAGACAGGCTTTCCAATATCTGATAGATACTGGGCACAAGCCAAGATATTTTTATTGGTTTGGCTAGTGACAATCTTGTGCTGTTCTTCGTTGATTTCCTTGATATCCAAGAGAACCAAGTCAGTGACAGCCATGAGTTTATCAAACTTCTCAAGGTAACGTGGTTTATTACGGAAAGGAAGGGCACAGGTATCCAAGGTACAGTGGATTCCTTGTTCCTTAGCCTTGGTAAAGAGGGCAATCAGGAAATCAATCTGCAAGAGGGCTTCTCCTCCACTGACTGTAATCCCACCCTTATTTCCCCAGAAACCGCGGTAGCGCAAGGCCTCTGTCAAGACATCATCTACCGTCCGTTCACGTGACTTATTGGACTCCATCGCCCAAGTATCTGGGTTATGGCAATACTGGCAACGCATGTGACAGCCCTGCAAAAAGACAATAAAGCGAATACCAGGCCCATCTACTGACCCAAAGCTTTCTGTCGAATGCACCATTCCTGTCACTTGTCCATAATCAATTGTTTCTTCAGACATATCGTTACCTTCCTTGAAAACGTTTTATAGTTTTATTATATCACGACTTGAAGGAAAAACAAGATTTTTGCCTATTTTTTAGAAAGCAATCTGTTTTTCAATTTCATTTTCAATTACTTATCATTTTATTCTTCAAAATCAAAGCCATACAAGGTTGCAAAGTAGTCCTCAGGGCGCTCTGCACGGCGGATTTGACGGGCTTTGCCTTCTTCGGTATAGAGGATTTCCGCAGAACGAAGTTTGGCGTTGTACTGGTAGCCCATTGAAAAACCGTGAGCACCTGTATCATGAATTACCAGCAAATCACCGATTTCTGTATGAGGCAGTTCGCGATTCACTGCAAATTTATCATTGTTTTCACAGAGTGAACCAACCACATCTACTACTTCAGCTGGTCCATCTGGATGGGTCACGTTAGTAATATGATGGTAAGCTCCGTACATAGCTGGACGCATGAGGTTGACTGCTGATGCATCCACACCCAGATAGGTACGGTAGGTTTTCTTCTTATGAGTGACTCTTGTGACCAAAGCACCGTGAGGGGCTAGCATAAAACGACCCAATTCAGTGAAAATCTTGACCTCACCAAGACCTGCTGGCGTAAGGACCTCTTCATACACCTTACGAACTCCCTCACCAATCAAGGCAATATCGTTCGGCTCCTGGTCTGGACGATAGTTGACACCAATACCGCCAGAAAGATTAATAAAGTCTAGCGAAATGCCCAACTTTTCCTTGATTTCAACAGCCAATGCAAAAAGCTGACGAGCCAACTCTGGATAATAGAGATGGGTCACGGTATTGGACGCTAGGAAGGAGTGAATCCCAAAAGTCTTGGCTCCTTTTTCCTTCAAGATGGCAAAAGCTTCAAAGAGCTGGTCCTTGGTCATGCCAAACTTGGCTTCTCCAGGATTATCCATAATATCTGTTCCTAGCTCAAAAACGCCTCCAGGATTGTAACGACATGAGATGATTTCTGGAATACCTGCTGCTCTCTCTAGATGTTCAATATCTTCAAAAGCATCCAAGTTAATGGTTGCGCCCAATTCACGCGCATAGGCATATTCCTTGTCTGGCGTGTTGTTTGAAGAGAACATAATCTCAGAACCAGGGAAATCCAGTTTATGACTCATCAAAAGCTCCACATAACTAGAGCAATCCACACCACAGCCTTCCTCTTGGAGAATTTTCAAAATAGCTGGGGTTGGAGTAGCCTTAACTGCAAAATATTCCTTAAATCCCTTGTTCCACGAAAAGGCTTGGTTGACGGCCCTTGCCTTTTCACGAATTCCCTTCTCATCATACAAGTGAAAAGGTGTCGGGAACTCGGCAACAATCGCTTCTAAGTCTTCTTTATTGATAAATGGTGTCTTCATAAGCTTCCTTCTATTCTATTTGCAAAGAAAGGCTGGGACAATCGTTCCAACCTTTAGTTCTATCTCTTATTTATCTTCGTCAAAGATATTACCAACCTCAACATCGATGGCTTGGTTCTTGACATCAATATTGGTTACCTTCAAGAGTGACTTGTAGTCAAACTGCTTTTCGCGTTCTTCTTGAGCATTATCCGCAAAGACCGCTACACCTGCCAATTCTGAATCAAACTCACGCAAGAGACTAATCATCCCGTTGATAGTTCCTCCGCCTTTCAAGAAGTCATCCACAATCAAGACACGGCTGCCTGCCTTAAGACTACGTTTTGAAAGGAACATTTTCTCAATGCGGTCTCCACTTGAACCGGATACATAGTTGACGCTGACAGTTGAACCTTCGGTAATTTTCAGGTCACGGCGCACAATAACAAAGGGAACATTGAGGACATTGGCAACTGCATTTGCAAGAGGAACACCCTTAGTAGCTACGGTCATAACGGCATCAATTTTTTGGTCCATAAAGCTCTTGGCAATAATGCGACCAATATTTTTCAAGATAGCTGGTGTGCTAAGCAAATCAGACAGGTAGATATAGCCACCTGGCAAGATACGGTCACTTTCTGACAACTTGGCACGCAAGTCCTCAACCATTTCCTTGGCATCATGGCTTGAGATTGATGGTGTGAAAATGACACCACCACCAGCACCAGTTACTGTCTGGATATGACCGATTTCGATCTCCTCAAAGGCGCGTTTGATAATGACGATATCCTCTGAGATGGATGATTTAGCAGATTCGTACTTTTCAGCAAAAGTATTGAGACTAGTTAGTTTATAAGGATTATTAATCAAATAGTTGGAAATGACAACCATCCGATCACTTCTTCTTAATTTCATTTCTATTTCCCACTTCATTTAATTTTGATATTTTATCTATTATACCATATTCACATAAAAAAACGAACATTCTTATCCTAAAAAATGCTCGTTTTTCTTAAATTATTAATCTAAATCTGGTTTATAGAAGGAACGATTGTCCATAGCGAAGATTTTATTGGTCATCTCTCCTTTATCCACCAAAGCAAGAGCAGTTGACATCATCATCATGCTTGCATCCAGATTGTCAATCATATGGATAATCTCTGCTTCCATAATGCGTGGACGGACTGGACTTCCATACTCAAGCAAGCCGTGGTGACTAAGGATGACGTGACGAAGCAGAACGACTTCTTCCTTGGTATCATCGATACCGAGTTCCATAACTGTTTTGGTAATTTCGCTATCAATCAGAGCGATATGCCCAAGAAGATTGCCTCGCACTGTGTACTCGGTCTGGTCTGGCCCCGTCAACTCAATGACCTTAGCCAAGTCATGCAGCATAATCCCTGCATAGAGCAGGTTCTTATTGAGCTGAGGATAGACTTCGCTAATAGCATCTGCCAAACGCACCATGGTCGCCGTATGATAAGCCAAACCCGTTTCAAAGGCATGGTGATTAGTCTTGGCAGCTGGATAGGAGTAAAATTCCTTATCATACTTGGTGTAGAGCTTTCGGACAATCCGTTGCCAAACAGGATTTTCAATTTTAAAAATCATTTGCGACATGTAGTCACGGATTTCCTTGACATCAACTGGCGACTTGACCTTGAAATTAGCTGGGTCATTGGGTTCACCAGGCTGAGGCAATCGAAGGGTAATTTGATTGACTTGAGGGGTGTTGTTATAAACTTCTCGGCGTCCTTTCATGTGGACAACCTTACCTGCGGTAAAGGCCTCAACGTTATGAGGTTGGGCATCCCAGAGTTTCCCTTCAATCTCGCCACTATCATCTTGGAAGGTAAAGGCTAGGTAGTTTTTCCCAGCTCGAGTTTGCCTCAGGTCAGCTGATTTGATTAGGTAGAAGCCTTCAAACAGCTCATCTTTTTTCATGTGACTAATCTTCATATTCTTCCTCATTTTCTTGGAAATGGAATAGATCAAGCGCAGGCTCACTTTCTGATAACTCAATGTGACGGAGCGTCCGCTCGATAGCTGTAGTGCGACGGTTTAATAATTCATCAATATTGCCAGAGGCATGTTGAAGATGTTTCTGTGCCTTGACCAAGATCCCCCCAAACTTGCTAAACTCAGTCTTGACGCTGGCAAGAGTCTTACTGATATGATCGGCACTCTTTTGGATATTAAGTGTTTTAAAGCCAACTGATAGGGAGTTGAGCAAAGCTGATAGGGTACTTGGACCTGCGACAATAATCTGCTCCTCCCGTCTCAAATCATCAAAGAAGACCGGATTGCGGACGATTTCTGAGTAGAGCCCTTCTGTCGGAACAAACAAAACTCCAAAATTGGTAGTCCGAGGTGGTGCTATGTACTTGCTCTTGATATCCTTGGCAAAGCGCTTGACGCTTGCTAAGAGTGACTTGCGACAGCGTTCGATTTCGTCCTTGTCACCTGCTTCATATGCTTCTTCTAGACGGTAATAATCTGCCAGTGGAAACTTAGAGTCAATTGGTAGGTAGACGTATTCCTGGTCGCCTTGTCCGGGCAACTTGATGGCATACTCCACTCGTTCACTAGAGTTTTCAACCGTTGCGTATTCTCGTTCATACTGGGCAGGGGTCATGATGTCCTCAATAATTTGCCCCAGTTGCAATTCTCCCAGAATTCCTCGTGTCTTGGTTCCAGAGAGAACCTTGTTGAGAGCTCCGACATCACGCGCAACTGTTTGCATCTCTCCCAGGCCTCGATTTACCGACTCTAGTTGCTTGGAAACTGTCTCAAAGGAAGCCTGCAAGCGTGTCTGCAAGGTTTTTTCTAGTTTTTCCTCGACTGTCTGGCGCATTTGTTCCAAACGTTGCTCATTTGATTCCTGCAAGGCTTGGAGACGTTGGTCAGTCTTATCCCTAGTTTGGAGGAGATTCTCAGTCATTTCTTGACGAACCTGAGTTAAGCCTTGGTGCAACTCGATTCGAACTTCTTGCAAACGGTCGCTGACAGCTACTTCCAAGTCTTTTTGATCTAACTGGCTGGCTTGTCTGGCTTGTTCAAAGCGGTAATCCAACTGGTCTGACAAGTGATCAGCCTGATCCTCCAAGCTCTTGCTGAGATGTTTTTCCTGCTTATCCTGCCTTTGCCAAATCAGAAAGAGTCCAGCTAGGTTGGCAATCAATAATAGAACAAGTAAACTTTCCATCCTACCTCCTGTCCTTGCTATGCAGCACGACCACATAGCCATCTGGGCAAGTCACCGAAACTTCCCTATCTATATATTCGTTAGAAGCGTACACTTTTTTAAAGAAAAAATTTTTCTCTGTCAACTCATACTTGGCGCCGAGAATAGTCAGCTGGCTATCCCGAACTGGCATAAAGGCAAGATAGTCGTAGTCTGAGCGGGGTTCTAGCTGACTGGTCCCTTCTGGACAATAGGAAATCAAGTTTTGTCCATCCTCAATCGCTATCTGACGCATATAGGGCACCAACTTGGGATTACTAGGCAGAAAGACATTAGCCAACATATGGTCAATACGACCACCCAAAGCACCGAAAATAGTGACTTGAGCCTGAGGATTTTGCTCAAAGATGGTTAAGAGAGCCAATTCCAAATCTGTATCATCTTTTTCTGGTCGGGCTTGGACAAAATGCTGGGCACGTTTTTGAATCACCTGTCGCTCTTCTTCCGTCACAGAATCAAAATCTCCAACCGCTAGAGCAAGAGGACGATCTTCCTCCAATACCCAAAGCGAACCTCTATCCACTCCGACAAAGCAATCAAAATCTGTCCGATAATGACCACGGTCTCCACCAGCAAAAACGGCAACCCTAGTCCAGTTGTTTTCTGAGAGTTTGTACTCGCTCATTGACATCTCCCTTAAAGACATAGGAACCTGCTACAAAAACGGTCGCACCAGCTTCTTTAGCTTGAGAAATAGTTTGGTCATCAATCCCGCCATCCACTTCAATCTCAAATTTCAAACCTTTTTCCTGACGAAGAGCAACCAACTCACGGACCTTATCCATAGTTTCTGGCAGAAAGGTTTGACCACCGAAGCCAGGGTTAACTGTCATGACTAAGACTTGGTCAACTAGGTGAAGGACGTGCTTAATAGCCTCAACAGGCGTACCAGGATTGATAACAACTGATGGCTTGACACCGAGTGAACGAATTTTTTGGAGGGCACCATGAATATGAGACGTTGCTTCCACATGGATACTAATAATATCCGCTCCAGCACGCGCAAAGTCTTCTAAATGATGTTCAGGATTAGAGACCATCAAATGGCAGTCAAAGACCATCTTGCTATGAGGACGAAGACTCTCGACCACACCCGCACCAAAACTGATTTGCGGTACAAAATGACCATCCATGATATCGATATGGGCATACTCTGCCCCAGTTGCTTCTAGACGTTTGATTTCACGTTCAAAGTTGGCATAATCTGCTGCCAGAATTGACGGAGCAATCTTGTATTGAGACATAGGTTTCTCCTTATTTTGGAATTTTTTTGCTGACTTTTTTATAGGTTTCTCTACGATTTTCAATTTCGCTAAGGAATTGCAGGTAGTTGTCAAAACGGAAGGACGCAATGGTACCCTCTTCTACAGCTGGCTTGACAGCACAGGACGGCTCATGGGTATGGGTACAAGTGCGGAACTTACAATCTCGGCTAGCAGTAGCAATCTCTGGGAAGGCCTGATTGAGGTCTTCCGCCGTTGACACTTCATAATCCAGCGATGAAAAACCTGGTGTGTCTGCGATTTTACCTCCATTGAGGTTGTAAAAACTAACAGCTCGAGTAGTGTGGCGCCCACGACCCAGACTGTCTGAAATTTCTCCTGTTTCAAGATTGAGGTCTGGTGCGATTTTATTGAGAAGAGTTGATTTCCCAACACCTGTCTGCCCCATAAAGACCGTAACCTTGCCTGTTAATAAAGGCAGGAGTTCCTCTTTACTGGTCACAAAGTCATAGCCGATGTCACCATAAGTCTGTTCATAAAAATCCAGTTCTCCTCTATCTTCCAACAAATCCATTTTAGAAATATAAACGATGGGATGGATGTCCTTGTGCTCCAAAAGAACCAAGAAACGATCCAGCAAATTGCTGTTAAAATCAGGTTCCTTGACAGACATGATCACCACAGCTTGGTCAATATTGACAATAGGCGGACGGACCAGACTGTTTTTCCGTTCATGAATCTTGAGGATATAGCCTTCTGAATTTTCCTCGGCAGAGAAATCTACCCAGTCCCCAACGTAGGGAGTATGGCCTTTTTTACGGAAATTCCCACGCGCGCGTGTTTGATAGATCTGACCATCACTCTCTACATAGTAGAAGCCTGCCAAGGCCTTAATAATTTGTCCCTGCATCTTAGAGTCCTTGCCCTTTAAGCGCGTCTGCTAGACTGGCAAATTCTGTCAAGCTGAGTGCTTCTCCACGCACATTTGGTGACAAGCCTGCTTGGTCCAAAGCCTTGGTCAGCTTGTCCTTAACTTCCTCAGTCTTGCCAAAGTAACCTGTCAGGTTATTCCACAAGGTCTTGCGGCGATGGGTAAAACTAGCCTTGGAAACCTTAAAGAAGAAGTTCTCATCTTCTACTGCTACGGCTGGTTCTGGACGACGCACCATTTTCAAAATAGCAGAGTCCACGTTTGGCGCGGGCACAAATATCGTACGAGGCACGAAGAAGGCAACCTTGGCAGTCATGTAATACTGCACAGCGATTGACAAACTGCCATATGCCTTGGTATTTGGTTGAGCGGAAATGCGGTCAGCTACCTCTTTTTGCATCATGACCACAAACTCACTAAAAGGAATTCCGCTCTCGATCAAGTGCATGAGAATAGGCGTCGTGATGTAGTAAGGCAAGTTGGCTACTACCTTGATTGGCAGGTCAGGATTTTTAAAATTCTGGATATGCTGCGCCAAATCAACCTTGAGAATGTCCTCGTTGACCACGGTCACATTATCAAAATCACGCAGGGTATCTGCTAGGATTGGCACCAAACGGTGGTCGATCTCAAAGGCCATGACTTGAGCTGCACGCTCAGCCAGAAACTCCGTCAAGGCACCAATACCTGGGCCAATTTCAATGACATTAACCTGGTCATCAATCTCAGCCGTATCCACGATTTTTTGTAGAATATTGGTATCCGTCAAGAAATTTTGCCCAAAGGACTTTTTAAAAGTAAAACCGTGACGCTCCAGCACTGCCTTGGTCACGCTGTAATCTGCAATTCTCATTTATTCTCTTTTCTATTATCTGTTACTACTATTGTAACACATTCCCCTTGTATTTTGGGGGTGAAAATCATACCAAAAAACTATCTTCTCTCATGAAGAAAGATAGTCTTGAAAATCTTTAAAGGTGGACTTAGCGGTTCTCTCGAAACATCCGTTCGAAAAAATCAGCTTCTTTATAACTTCGATTTTCAGGTAGGGTCAAATCTACATCCTCCTCCACGTCGTCCACTGTCAGTTCAACCGTTTGAGGTAAATTTTTCAAACGATAATGCTTTTGCCTTTGCCCTTCAATACTAGCAAAATCAAGCAAATAGCCATTCACTCGGATTTGAACCAAAAGGAGATGATTGGTCATATTTTCCATGATGAGAATATCTTCTAAACCACCTCTGGCACTAGGATAATCAGATACCCTGCGAATACGGATTTTTTCACACATGAGCAAGCTCCCTCATATCAATGATTTCATCGGCCTTATTCCAGACTAGGGGATTATGGGTCGCAATGATGATAATTCGATTTTCATCTTTCAAGCCCACCAAGAGATTCATAACCTCCTCTGAATTTTCAGGATCAAGAGCTGCTGTTGGTTCATCTGCCAAAATCAAGGGTGGATTTTTCAAAATAGTCTTCGCAAGGGCAACTCGTTGAGCCTCTCCCCCAGATAAGGTATAAATTTTTTGTTCTAGATCCAAATACCCTAGATTAACTTTTTCTAAAGCCTCCACTTGCCTTTCCAAACGTTCTACTTTTGAGATTTTCTGACCAACAAAGCCCAAATCCAAATTCTCTTTGATTGATTGGTTTTCTAAGAGGCCAAAATTTTGAAAGAGATAGCCCATCTGGTCTCGAAAATACTCACGAGTGGGAATGGTTTTTAAATCTTTCCCCTGATAGAGAACCCTTCCTCCATCTATCTTTTCTAGTTTACCTAAGATATTCAGCAGAGTCGTCTTTCCGCTTCCACTCTTACCGATTAAGGCATAAACCTTGCCCTTCTCCAGCTTGAGGTTTAAACCAGAGAAAATCGCGCGGTCATTAAACTTCTTTTCCAATCCTTGAATATCAATCATCTTATTTTCCTTTCAATACTGCCATGCTACCAGCTTCTTCTTTTTTATCCTGTCTAACTAAAATCAACAGAGCGTTAAGCGTAAACAAAGCTACAACTAGAGCGCTAATCAAGCTATCTCCTGTCAAAACACTAGATAGGATTAGCCCAAGTAAGAGAACTCCTCCTTGCGCCAGTAAGTACTTGCCATGAAGCTCATAGATTGTCATACCAGAAAGACGTTTAATCATGATCTCCCGTCTAAACTGCTCAAAATAGAGAAGATTCATGGAATCAAATAACAAGATAGCCGTAGATAGAGTCAAAATAGTCCCAATAAGGAGAGAGTAGAACTCCATCCGTTTGTCATTTAGTACCTTGGCAAAAAATAGCTGGCTTTTTACCAAATAAGAGACCTTGTGATACAGACCTTGCTCTTTTAGAGCTGTGATGCTGTCTTGATATTGATCTAATTTCAAGGCACTATTAGCCGTAGTTCCCCATAACATCCCTGCAACAGGTCTTGTTCCAGTCGCTTGCGGCGTTAAAACTACAATAATCGGATCTTTTAGGTACTGGCGTGTCGTCTTGTACCCATCGTTATAGAGGAAGCGTTCCTGTCCTGTTTCTGTAAAAGCTAGCGTTACCTGTGGGAGGTAGTGTTTCTGACTCGTCACTTCTACACTTTCAGATGAAAAGTTTTGCAGGTAATCTGTAAATAATCCTTGATAGTAGGCAGACTGCTCTCGCAAGCTCTCAGGCAAGATCAGCCCAAACTCTCCCTCAGACAAGTTTTGCATCTTATCCATAAACTCTGAAGAAACGGTAATCTTTTCTTCTATCAGATAGCGCGGTGAGACATAGATGACATTCCCTGACGGTGTGTAGTCATTGAGACGATTGCCATCTAGGTCCACTTCTGCTCCATCTGAGAAATTGTCAACATTGCTCATAATATAAAAAGAGTCTGTATTGGCTAACCGTTCTTCAGTAAATGTCTGCCACTCACGATTATCCTTACGCATTCCTTCTTCATCGGCAAATGCACTAGACCAACCAAAGGATAGACGGTAACGGTCTGAGGACTGGCTCCATTTATCGCTAGCTCTCTCCATCTCCTGCATTTCACGGTAGTGAGGTAGGAGAGCAGTCGCACTCGAACCGACCACCAGCACGGCCAAGAGTTGCCCCACCATCATCAATGTCATTATACGTTTGAGAGGGAGTTTCCCTTTCAATAGATCCACCAGACTATTTTCTTGTAAACCAAGTAGATATACGACACTTAATAAGGTAGAAATTCCTACCAAGGCCAATCCATAAAGCAAAAGACCAATGATGACCAATTGCACCGTTGCCATAAACAAGGCACCTTGATACCAGAGAATCCCCAATCCCAAAAAACTGGATACCAGCACCGAGAAGATAAGCTGTCTCACATCTTCTAACACCGGTCTGAGAGCAACCCCAAACAAGCTCTCACCAGCGATTAAACGAATCCCTGCCTGACGAAGGGATTTTATCCGATAAATCAGAGTCAAACTCATAAAGGTCAGCAGAAAAATAGCTAAACTCAGTAGCCCCATAGGGGTGGCCGCCAATAATAAGACTATCGAAAATGGATCTTCTCCATTCGAAACAAAGCCTTGATAACCAAGTTCTTTCAAGGTGGTCTGTAAACTCACTCCATCCAAACTTCCTGACACAATCAAGTAAGACCCTAATAAATCACTCGTTTCTGAACTCTCCTTGGAGGAAATGGTCAGACCTTCTGGAAGCTCTCCCTCACCATAAGTGGCATAGATAAAGCGTGTTTCTCCAGCTTCATTTGGCTCAACAATCCGACGGGCGATGAGACTATTATGCTCTACCGCCAAGTGACTCAAAGCCTCTGTCACCTCTTCGCGACTAGCTACTGGTTGATTTATCACCATTCCTGTCACATCAACAGAAGGATAGTTACCAAATAAAATCTCTTCTCGATGGTCAACGGAAGTTATCACCATATAAAGCGATACCAATACCATTGAAATCAAAATAAATAAACGTTTCATCATTTCCTCCAAAAAGTTACTTGGTCACTTAGTGAGAAGGTGACCAAGTAAAGCTAAACAATAGGGCTATACCATTCTAAACATTATAGTAGAATGCAACTTTCTCTCCCCAAGAAGTACGAATCCATGCACGAGAAGTCCCTCCAGCACCAGCATATCCCTTATCAGATGAACCAGTTTTTCTACTAACAACTGTTGAGCTATGATATTCTGAAGAGTGATAGTAGTTTGAGTAAGCACCTCCGTCACCTGAACCATACGTCCAGACACCACCATCTGGATACTTAACCGCGGCCGATACTACTGCTACACTTCCACCTAATGTTGCTGCAATGCTCGCTACAAGGGCTAATTTTTTAACTGTTTGTTTCATATTGATACTCCTCTATTTTTTATTTTATCATAAATATTTATTATATATTGTCCATTTTCTATTCAAGTAAAACTAAGTCATGGATCATAGACCTTTTCAAAGCAACACCTCATGGTATCCTCTCCTTATTTTTCTAATTTAGTCTATCAAGTTGTATTTATTATATGTTATGAATAAATTTTTTGAGACTAAGTAGACATAACTAAATTTTATTTAAACCACCAAGTAACTAAATAAAATAAACTAAAAAAGTTCATACTGTAATCTCCTTTCACATTTTTATTAATTATAAATTATTCTTAAATAAACTCAAAGGGCATCAATGTCCTTAAAATAGAACCATTTCGTGTCATTTTTAGCTTATATATAAAAAACAGTCCTAAAGACGAACTTTAGAACTATTTCAATACTAGAACAAGGACATTTTTGTCACTGATTCACTATGTTTATAAATATTTTTTTAAATCTTCTTGCCATTGTTTCTCCAACATAGTAACTAAATAAGAATTTTCTATTATATCAGCAAATAGCTTCGATTTCTGATAGAACTGTTCGGCAGAAACATAATCATTGTTTATTATTAGAGATAATTTCCACTCCAACATTAATATAATTGGTTTCTTCTGAAAATCTTGTGTTTTTTCCATTATATGATTAAGGCTAAAGATATAAGCTTCGAGTGAATCATAAGACGACAAATTATCCAAACAGGCTAGACCCGAAAACAAAGTGTTACTTAAAGCAAACAGATATTCTGGTGCAATTAATTCTACATGATTTGTCAAACGAACTAAAAACGAATGAATTCTGTTAATTTCTTCAATCTGATTTTGACCTTGTTTTATCTTTGTAAGCACTATAGCAAAATATAAGTTGATAACTTCTAATTCATTTATCAAAAACAATTCCTTATCATAAATTATTTTAAAATAATCGTCCAGTACGGTTTCCCCATATTCTGGTCGTCCGCTTCGAATAACATCTATCGTTGCTCTAGTAGCTTCAAACCATATTTTTTCCTCATTAGGAAGTTGCTCATAAAATAAATCCTCTATCTCTTCCAAACACGCTTCCTTCTTATCATACTCCTCTTCTTTACCATAGATTGGTTCACGTAAAATCTGGTATTTCAATTCTAAATAAGCAGAAGGAAGAGCTGAAAAATCCGGCATAAGGCTATAAGCTGGAACTCCTAACCGGCGAGCAATATAGTCTAACTTGGGCAAACTCGGTTGCGAAGCTCCACTTTCAATTCGCGACAGTTGACGAACTGTCAGTTCTTGCTCATCTCCACAAAAATCTGGACGACTAATTCCTTTTTCTATCCGAATCTCTTTAATTTTTTGACCAATTAACATTAGACGCCTCCTCTTCTACCTGCTTCGAAAAATACTGTGAAACTTAAAAAATTGTAACGGCTACATCTTTCCTACTCATAAGATTTCATAGCTTCTTCCACTTCTGCCAAGGTAACCCCAAACAACTCTAGGCGTTTGAGTAGTTGCTTGCCGTTAGAATAGCCGATTCGGAGAGCATCTCCTAGATATTCTCTACGCTTACGGCTGTCTGCTCCCGCTAGAAAACCAAGGCGAATCAAGTCGCTACGACTGATGTCAAACTGACTCTCATATTCAAATTGTTCTGTCACCTGAGCTAGAGCCGTTTTCAGGTCTTCATAGCTGGCATGCTCAATTCCCAGAGAACGCCCCTTGGTCTTGGACTTAGGAACAGCTTCATCTCGCTTGAGGAAGGCATGCTGAACTGTTGGAATGGCCGTCATAATCATGCGACGAATCCGCTCCCCATTAAAATCTGGGTCTGTAAAGACAATGACTCCATGACGTTGGTGCAGGCGCTGAATCCGCTCTAGATCCTGGTCATTGATGGCAGAACCTCGTGTCTCATAGGTCTCTACATCGAAATAGCGTTTGAGATTGGCCGTATCATCGCGACCTTCGACCACGATAACTTGGGAAATTTTTTCCTTCATCACTTGCTATCCAATCCAAAAATTCGTTCTGCATTTGCAGTTGTTACCGCCGCTAGCTCTTCTGTCGTCATACCACGCAAGTCGGCGATAAAGTCCACCACATAGCGAGTGTAGGATGTTTTGTTTTCGCGACCCCGTTTAGGAACAGGAGCCAAGTAAGGAGCATCCGTCTCCACCAAAATCTTGTCCAAAGGTAACTCTTTAGCTGCTTCTTGGATGTCAGTTGCCTTCTTGAAAGTCACCACTCCTGAGAAGGAAATGGTCATACCAAGGTCCACAAACTTCTCTGCCCACTCAAGCGTCCCTGAAAATGAATGCATAATCCCACCACGAGGACCAACGCCCTCACTTTTGATAATCTCATAGGTATCTTCCAGCGCATCACGGGTGTGGACAACAAAAGGCAAATCCAAGTCCTTAGATAACTGAATCTGACGGCGAAAAACCTGCTCCTGCACCTCTTTCGGCGCTGTCATCCAATGATAATCCAAACCAATCTCACCCAAGGCAACCACCTTTGGATGCTTGAGCTTGTCAAGCAAGTAGGTTTCAATCTCCTCTGTGTAAGTTCCAGCTTCTGTCGGATGCCAACCGATAGTCGCATAGAGCTGGTCATACTCATCTACCAACTCCAAGGCACGCTCAATCGTCGGCTTATCAAAACCAACAATATTCATCTGTGTCACACCCATCTCAGCAGCCAAGGCAATTTCTTCTGCCTCACGACCCGCAAATTCTTCTACATTTAAGTGTGTATGTGTATCAAAAATCATCTCTTCTAACCTCGTTTTCTATCTTCTATTATAGCAAAAAAACTGACCTCTCTCCTCATCTGTACAAAATATTCTAAAATCCATCGTCGTCTCTTGACGCTATTTTCCCAAAGCAGTATAATAGCACTTATTGAAATTTTCAGAAAAGGAAAATACCATGTTTACAAAATTAAAACAGACTTTTATCGGTCGTCCTCTTAAGTCCTTAACAGAAGGCGAGGGAGGTCTGCTGGGAAAAATGCAGGCCTTGGCCATGTTATCAAGCGACGCTCTATCTTCCATTGCCTATGGGCCTGAGCAAGTAGTCCTCGTCTTGGCTAGTCTCTCTCCTCTTGCGATATGGTGGAGCCTTCCTACCGGACTTTTTGTCCTCCTACTTCTGGCCAGCCTGACCGTTTCCTACCGTCAAATCATCCATGCCTATCCTCAAGGAGGAGGGGCCTATATGGTTACTCGAGAAAATCTATCTCCCGAGCTAGGCTTGATCGCTGGAGGTAGTCTGCTGGTTGACTACATGCTGACTGTGGCGGTATCGGTATCATCTGGAGCTGATGCTATCACAGCAGCCCTCCCTGTCCTCCACCCTTACAACCTTCACATCTCCATTTTTCTGGTTTGCTTGCTCATGCTTTTGAACTTACGGGGCTTGAAAGAATCTGCCAGCTCACTGATGATTCCTGTCTATCTCTTTATCATCAGTACTGTCTTTCTCTTGCTCTACGGAATCTTTCAACTAATGACAGGGTCTCTCAGCTATCAGGCAACTTCACCTATTGGGCATGCTGTTCCGAGCCTGTCTATCGTTCTCATTCTAAGAGCTTTTACCAGCGGATCTGCCTCTCTGACAGGGGTTGAAGCTATTTCAAATGCCGTTCCCTTTTTCAAGGCTCCAAAAGAAAAGAATGCTGCTCAGACCTTGACCATTATGTCACTGATTCTAGGATTTCTTTTTGCTGGTATTACCTTCCTAAACTACTGGATGGGGATTATGCCTCAACACGGAGAAACTATTCTTTCACAGATGGCTCAAGGCATCCTTGGTAATTCCTTCTTAGGCCACCTTGGCTATTATACCTTCCAATTCTCCACAGCCTTGATTTTGGCCGTAGCTGCCAATACTGGCTTTTCAGCCTTCCCTATGCTGGCTTACAATATGGCTAAAAACAAATACATGCCCCACCTCTTTATGGAAAAAGGAGACCGCCTAGGCTACTCCAACGGAATCTTAACTCTGGCATTTGGGGCTATGATTCTTCTTCTCATTTTTAATGGCAATACCGAACGTTTGATTCCTCTTTATACTATCGGGGTCTTCGTTCCCTTCGCCCTTTCTCAGACTGGGATGATTCGCCATTGGAAAAAAGAAAAAGGGGCAAATTTCTTAAAACCTGCCCTTGCCAATATCCTTGGGGCCATCATTTGCTACGCTATCGTGCTGATCCTGCTCTTTTTCCGTCTCAGCGATATCTGGCCTTTCTTCCCGATTATTCTCGTACTCACCCTACTCTTCTTGGCCATTCACAGTCATTACCAAAAAGTGGCTCAACAACTGCGACTCTATGAAGGAATCCAAAAACGTACCTACGATGGAAATCTAGTTCTCGTCCTAGTAGGGAATGTCACCCGTGTAAGTGTTGGAGCCATTAACTACGCTCAAAGTATCGGTGATGAAGTCTTAGCCATGCACATTTCTACTAAGGAAACAGCAGAAAAAGACCAAGAAATTCTCCAAGAATTTGTCGATTACTTCCCAACCATTACTCTGAAAAATATCAAGACCAGCTACCGCGACATCATCACCCCTACTGTCAAGTATGTCAAACGGATTTCCGAGGAAGCCCAGAAAAAGAACTATACAGTCACTGTCCTGGTACCCCAGTTTATCCCTAATAAACCTTGGCAAAATATCCTACACAACCAGATGAGCCTCAAACTCAAATACGCCCTCCGTTGGCACCAAGACGTCGTTGTCGCTAGCTACTCTTACCACTTAAAAGAATAAAGAAAAGGCCTTACCAGAACCAAGAAGTTCTGGTAAGGCCTTTTTCTGAAACCAGTCACTATGCTTATACTCAATGAAAATCAAAGAGCAAACTCGGAAGCTAGCCGCAGGCTGCTCAAAGCACTGCTTTGAGATCGTAGATGAAACTGACGAAGTCAGCTCAAAACACTGTTTTGAGGTTGCAGATAGAACTGACGAAGTCAGTAACATACCTACGGTAAGGCAACGCCGACGTGGTTTGAAGAGATTTTCGAAGAGTATTAACTGAAAAGCATGACTAGGAATATCATTGAATATGGTTAGCTAAATCTTCCTGAGCTTTTTTATTTGACTCAGCTTTTTCTTTCAGCCATTTTTCATAGAGTTCTTGGTACTGTTTAGCAGTTACTGCCTCTTTTTGCAATTCAACATATTTGTAGTTGTCAGCATTTCCTTTATTCCCAACGAATGAGAATGGGCCTGTAAACGGTACAGTCTTACGGAAGATTGGGTTGGCTCCACCACTTTGAACTGGTAGGAAGAGGGCACTATCTGTCAACCAAGCTTGGGCTTCAGCATATTTTTCATAGCGAGCTTGAGTATCTGTGATTTCCGCGTCTGCCTGATCCAAGAGTTTCTTATAGTCAGAAAGACCAATCTTGTCCTTAACTTCCTTGTCTTTTCCTTCAGACAAGCCCATGTTTTTCAACTGAGAACCTGTCTCTGGATCAAGGATGGCTAGGTAAGTCTTCGGATCTGAGTAATCTCCACCCCATCCTGAGATGTCGATATCGTAGTCTTTTTGTTCTGCTGTATCTGCAAAGTAGGTTGCTTGGTCTTTTTCATCTGGAGAAAGTTGGATAACATCAATGACCACATTCTCCTTACCAAGGGTTTCTTCCACTGTTTGTTTGAAAGATCCAGCCTGTTGCACATCCAACTTAGCAGTCTGGTCAACTGGCATATCCAAATGAATTGGGAAGGTTACTCCTTGAGCTTGCAGACTTTCTTTGGCCTTGGCAAACTTCTCTTTGGCCTTTTCAGGATTCAAGAAGGCTTGCTTACCATCGTTTAGGTTGATATTTGCCCAATCTTTACCATAGTTGACAATTTTCTCATTGACAATATCACCAAAGTTCTTATCGCCAACTTGAACAAAGTTACTTGGTGTAATCGTATTACGCAAGATACGGTCTGCTCCATCTTCACCATTTGTCTGCGCTGCATAAGCATGACGGTCAAAGGCAAAGTTGATAGCCTGACGGAAATCTTTATTTTGCATAGCTGCGCGTGAATCTGTCTTTTCCTTATCAGACTGTTTCATAGTCTGCTTGTAACTTTGACGATTCACGTTGAAAAGATAATAGAAAGTAACTGAGTTTTGCGGTGTATAGGTAATCTTGTCCTCATTTCCCTTCTTGAGTTCAGCAAAGACTGAACTTGTTGGGAAGATACGGCCATCTGTATAATTACCATCCAAGAAACCTCTAGCAATGCTGTCTTGGTCAGAACCGTCAAAGAAAGAGAGTTTCACTTTCTCAATTTTGACATTGTCCTTATCCCAGTAATTAGGGTTTTTATCAAACTCAATCAAAGATGGCTCTTTGTCAACTGTAGTGGGTTGAAGAAAAGCTAAGCTCGAGAAAGGACAAATTTCGTCCTTTCTTTTTTGATGTTTAGAGCGATAAAAATCCTTTTTTTGAAGTTTTCAAAGTTCCGAAAACC